>JASFLF010000087.1:0-8874 GCA_050118235.1 Gammaproteobacteria bacterium
GCGGCATTGTTGCTGTAAAAACCGGCTCGCAAAGCCCATGATGGATTTAGATAGTATTCCGTGCCAAAGGCAAAGTTCAAGACGGAATCGCGAATACCGTATGATTGATAATATGACAGGTCAGCGGATAGCAAGACCTTTTCGTCGGGAAAATAAGCTCCGCCGATACGCAAGTTTAACGGTAAGTCTCGTTTATCAGTTGACGTGGTAACTACTCGTGTTACGGCGCTGTCTCCTTGTTGCTTCAGCGTGCTTTGGCTGGTTTCTTCATAAGAGGTTAGAAAGGTTTTGTTGATGTTAAGTCCCAAGGACATTTTACTCCAAGGTGACCACATTAACCCGAAAACCGGTTTCACGCCTTGTTCATCCACTGAAAAGTAGTTGGTGCTCTCTTCGAAGTCACCGTCGCTGCTGGCGTTGAAATCGATATATTGATGCAGTATTCGTTCTCTGGTACGCGAGTGGGCATATATCGTCAGGCCCCAACTCAGTTTTTCGGAAATTTCCAAAGCGTACGACACGCCGAAGTTGTACACGTCCTCCTGGTTGTTAAAGTTGATGACGTATTCATCTATGGCTTTTTGAGTCGTGGTCAGGTTGACGAAGGTTTGGTCCTGGTTTTCACGGATAGAATCCAATATGGCGTAGGAGAATCCAAGTTTTGACTTGCCCAGGTCTTGAAATATGCCAAAGAAGTTGGGTAAGAAATTAGACGATTTGCGGTTCCAGTCCGTTTGACCGCCCAAGGCGTTTTTGTATGTGGTTTTAGTGATGTGGTAGGCGTTCATGCTTCCGGATATGCCGCTGCCGGTGGCGTAGACTATTCCGGCTGGATTGTAATAAAGGCCGGAAGCATCATCGGAGATGGCCGTATAGGCACCACCCATGCCGGCGGGTCTGTCACCGATGAGAATATTGTTGTAGTGATCTTCATCAGCGGTAACCTGCACAGAAAAAATGAGCGAGTAAATCGCAATGGATAGTGTGAGTGCTTTTGGTGTGCGCAACCAAGACATCCTTGCCATATCGCTATTACTCCATTGACATATGCTGAATATATCGATCTTTTACTCTCGATCGTTCGGTTGAAGTGAGGTGCTCTTCTGTCGCAAGCTGGTTCATGCGTGAAAAACGCTGTTTGGACGAGGGGTGCGTTGGGGTTTTTTTGTTGGGATTAACCGCCAAATACTCATCGACCCGTTTGAGATATCGTGGCAACGCCAGCGGATCATAACCGGTGGCCGCCAACATGAGCATCGCCTGTTGGTCCGCCTCAATTTCATCTTTGATTTTATATCCTTGGTCGAATAATAGAGCCATTGCGGAATCGAGGGCTTGATTGGCGGCTACCCGGGTTGTATCACTGGTAGCGTTTATCACCCGGGTAATAGCGCTTAGTTTGTCCGCGTCTGTGCCACGGATTTTGAGTTCTTTGACAATGTGGCGTGAATTGATATGGGCGATTTCGTGCGCTAATACGGCGGCGAGTTCCGCTTCGTCTTTTACAAGATTCAAGGCACCGGTGGTAATAAATACGTAACCACCAGGTGTTGAATATGCGTTGACAGCTTCACTTTGCAAAACGCCAAAGTGAAATTCCAATTCAGCGCGCGGTGCATGCAGTGCTAGAGATTTTCCCACTAAATTGACATAGCGCATCAAATCCGGATCTGACAACAGATCCTCTCTTCCTAACACAAGGGCGGCGACTCTACGGCCAAATTCGATTTCAGCGGTTACATCAATCTGCGAATGGGATGGGGTTTGCAGTTGGTGCAGGCGGGTGCGAAAAACCTCTGCGTTACCCAGAAGGGGCAGGGACGCGAATATCAATAAAAGGATGTAGCGATGTTTCACCATGATGTTTCCCCATTATGTTTTCCCATGGCGATGACCGTGTCCCTTGTGCCTTATTGCCCCAGTCCTTCCTTATGAAACTCCCGCACTTCGGTTTCTTTGATTTCAACCGCTTCCATTTCTTGTAATTCACTGTAGTTGGGCTTTCCCTCATCACTTATTCTTGTCCGCTCATCATTGCGCAATCCACGGGTTGCCGCTGCGGTCACATTGGTTGAGGCACGGCGCCTTGCGGTGCTTTCCAATTGTCCTTGCTTACCTTGTAAAACGGATACTTTATCCATGGGAGGTTTATCCGCCAGTAGCAGTTTTGAGATCCAACCATTGGATGATTGATAAGTGACTTGTATCCATCGGCCTTGTTCTTTCACAAAAGTGACGGATTCCCCTTTTTGCAGCACGTCGACCAACTGAGTGTCGAAACCGGGACCGGCCATTAAATTTGCCTTGGCGCTTTGCACATACATTGCTTGCTCGGCCGAAGCGGAAAAAGTGGCCAACAATATGGAAAGGAATAAGGTAAAGATAAACCACAAACGTTGAGTTTTCATATCAGAGTATCCAATATATAAGTTCCCAAATCCTTATCGGCCGTATTATTGAAATCTAAAGACATCTTGCGCACCACAAAAAAGACATACATACACTTTAGCTGGCAGCTTAACGGCTAAGCTATTCTTTATGTCTGTTTACTTCGCAATTAATGTCGTTGCGCCATCCCAATCCTGAGGAGGGGGTGCTTCACGGAATTGCTCGCAACGGTTTATGAACTTTTTACGCAAGTTTTCGTTGGGGATTTTTCGGTAGGCGCTAATGGCAAGGTCCCACCGTTTGTTTAAATAATGGCTGAAAGCTTCGTGGGACAGTTCGCTCAAACAATGCAGTTCATAGGTCTTAGTGAGGGCTGCTTGGGATTCTTCTTTTTCCGCCAGAATGGGTGAGTAGATTTTAATGGCTTGTTCTTTACCTTTTACCTTGATCATATCGACCACATGGCAGGGGACACGGTCATTGAGCGCTTTCTTGGTGGATTCGGAGACGATAATTTCACAGTCATATTGTTTAGTGACTCCTTCCAGGCGAGAGGCGAGATTCACTGTGTCGCCGATCACGGTGTAGTCGGCCTTTTGTTCGGAACCTACGCTGCCGATAACGGCTTCGCCGGTGTTAACGCCGATGCCGATTCTAAGCGGTGGCAGATTTTGTTCGTCCAGCCAGGCATTGACCTCTTTTAGCTTTTCCATCATTTCCTTGGCGGCGTTGACAGCATCGATAGCGTGGGTGTCCGATTTAATGGGGGCACCCCAAACGGCCATGATGGCATCACCGATGAATTTGTCGATGGTGCCATGGTGGTTGTGCACCGCTTCGGTCATTTTGGTGAAATAAAAATTGAGTATTTCCACTACTTGTTCGGGCGGGAGGTTTTCCGACAGGGAAGTAAATCCACGTACGTCGGAAAATAACACTGTAATGGTTTCTTTAGAGCCATTGCCCGCTTTGGCGTAATTTTCAAAATCATCCACCATGGCCGTCAATGCAGCCGGGGATACGTATTGCGAAAACATTTTGCGAATTTTGTTTTTTTCCTTTTCTTCAGTAAACAACAAGAAAGAATAACACGCCGCCCACGCCAGGATTATCCCCAGGCTTGGCGTTACCATCGCCATAACCTGATTGTGTTGGAATTGCCACACGGCTATACCGAAATAAGCTACAGCAATCAATAGTGGCATGGCGAACTGCACAACAATGCGTTTGCTGGTCAGTACCACCAAAGTTGTAAATAAAGTGGCCAACACAATCGAGATATAAGTAACGATATCGTTAGTCGGTGCAAGGAAATCGTTTTCGAGAAAATTTCCTAATACCGAGGCGTGCATATAGACACCAGGCACATTTTTCATTAAAGGCGTGGTTTTTAAGTCATGCAAGCCCAGAGCGCTGGCGCCTATGAATATGTACTTGTTGCTAAATTCATCGGGGTAAAGCGGCAAATTTTCCACCTCGCCCGCATCCATTTTTGCTTTGGCGGCTAACACGGCACTCATGGAATAGCTTTCAAAAGGATATTGATTGACCAGTAATTCGCCTTGGGCGGTTAACGGAATGGAGCGCCTCATTTCAGGCTGGCTATCGGCCATGTATAAAGGCGCTGTTGACAAGGCGCGGAAGTACTGGTCTTGGTATTGAAAAAACGGAGTCATACGGCGCAATACGCCATCGGCATCTTTTTCTACCGTGACTACGCCGATACCGGCGGAGGCTTGGTATAAACCGTCAATGGGGGCGAGAAAGTTATTGTACACAGGGCGAGGTTCGTTCCGGTGGCTTAATATAAACGATGGTTGTCGCACCGAGGCGGCATTGAGCGAAGTGGCGCCAAGCCGAGCAATTGCCGTCGGTAACGGAAAAGCGGCCTGAGGCGCAATGCTGTCATCGTTCATAAACAACATAGCGTGGTGCACATTCCCGGCGTCGCGGGTGGCTTGGATAAAGCGGGCATCACTGGAATTGGCCTGAACCTCAGTTTCGTTTTCCGAGAACAAGATATCGAAAATAATGGCTTTCGGTTTACCCTTTGCCAGGAAATCGATCACATCGGCAAAAACTGACCGCGGCCACGGCCAACGACCGACGATGGGGTCCATAGCCTGCACAGAAGCATCATCGACTAAAACAATCTTGATGTCCTGGGGAGGCGTTTTATTCTGACGGGCAAGCGTCAATTGCCAGTCATAGGCGATGTATTCCAAACGTTGCAACACATCAAAATACTGTATTGAACTGGCGATCGCCGTGACGAAAATCGTGATGAACAGCAGTGGCTTTAGGCGTTTTGCGATAAAGTTTTTCATACGCTCTTGGATTCTGGACCGTTGGATTGTTGAAATTCATTTGGTTCGTAGTGTACCCCGTCACTTATATTGTTACATTCAGAGTGCTTCCTGCGGGCGGGCCGGAACGCTGTCATCAGGTCGTTATGCCTCTTTGAAACGGGCGCGCCATTCCCTGCGAGGCATGCCTCGCGACTAACCACTTTCCGGCCCGCTGAATGAAACAATATTAAGTGACGGGGTACACATGCAAAGCAATATAAGTGCCAGTGATTTGACTCTAGTGAGGAATCTACTCTGGTGGGTATATATCAATATTGTAAAAAGCTAATAACTTACCGTTGGATATCAGAGCTAACAGTAGGTTTTTGTTAACAATAGTGATATTGTTTAGAAAATCAGTTTATCCATAGGAAATATATACATTTAATCCGTCCCACGAGACGTGGTTCATCACCAACAACGAGCAGGGTAGCCAATGGCAAGTTTCGTTCAAAATCTTTCGTTCATGAACTCGTTACGTGCGAAAGTGAATATCACTGTCTTTGTTATATTTTTGTTTGTATTGGTGTTGGTTACCTCGTTTGCGGTCACCCATGAGCGGGAACGGCTTATGGAAGCGGCGGAAAAACAGGTGAAAGAACTTACCACGGTATATTTCGACAGCTTAAATACCATGATGCTGACCGGCACCATGGATGAAAGGACCATATTGCGCAACAAGATGCTGGCCAGAAAAGAAGTGGTGGAAGCCCGTGTGGTCCGCGGCCAGCCGGTCATTGGCCAATTTGGCACGGGTTATCCTGAAGAGCAGCCGGTTGATGAATTGGACCGTCGTGCCTTGCATGGCGAAGAAATCGTTCACGCGGAAGGACAACAGGGCCAACGAGTTCTCACTGTGTTGACGCCTTTTAGAGCTACTGAAAACACCCGCGGCGTGAACTGTCTGCAATGCCACAATGTGCCTTCGGGCAGCATCAACGGCGCGATTAGAATAAGTTACTCCCTGGCGTTCATCGACAAGGCGGTGAAGAAAGAACTCTGGACAACCGTTGCATTCAATCTGGTATTTTTTATGACAGGTATGATCTTAGTGAACTTGTTATTAAAAACCTGGATCATCAATCCATTGACCCGGTTGATTGTCGTTGTTAATAAACGTGCAGAAGGGGACACCAACGCCAGAGCTTTAGTAACCACCAACGATGAAATCGGCGAACTGGGTAAATCGTTCAACACCATGGCGGACAATGTCAACGCTATAACGCAACGCGAACATGAAGCGGCCGAGGAGTTGCGCAACAACGTGGATCATTTATTACACGTAGTCAGCCGGGTCACGGAGGGCGATTTTAGCAAACGTATTGCCGTGGCCGGCGATGGCGCCATGGGGGAGTTGGCGGCCAGCTTGCAAGAAATGATTGATAATATCAGCGGATCCATGGAGGAAAAACGCAAAGAAGTGGCGATTTTGGAAGAGAAAGTCGACGAAATTCTCAGCGTGGTAACGAAAGCCGCGGAGGGTGATTTAACCGGCGCAGTGCAGGTGAAAGGTCAGGACGCCATAGGCAAACTCGCCAGCGGCGTACAACGGATGGTGGCCAGTTTGAATACCTTGGTTTCGCAAGTACAGCGTTCGGGAATCCAAGTCACCTCGTCGGCCACGGAAATCGCCGCCACCGCCAAACAACAGGAAGCTACAATTGCTGAACAAGCGGCGACCACCAATGAAATCGCGGCTACCGCCACAGAAATATCCGCAACGACAAAAGAATTGGTATCCACCATGGATGAGGTGGCCGAGGCGGCCGAGCGTACGCGAAATTCCGCCGCCACCGGACAGGACAATTTGGAAACCATGGAAGTGACCATGCAACAAATCGTCGAGGCGGCCGGATCGATCGCCTCTAAGTTTGAAATATTGAATGACAAAGCGCTCAATATTAACAGCGTGGTCACCACCATTACCAAGGTGGCTGATCAAACCAACTTGTTGTCGCTCAACGCCGCTATCGAAGCTGAGAAAGCCGGTGAATACGGGCTGGGATTTGCGGTAGTGGCAACGGAAATAAGACGATTGGCAGACCAAACAGCGGTGGCGACACTGGACATAGAGCAAATGGTCAAAGAGATGCAATCCGCCGTATCATCGGGGGTGTTAAGTATGGAAAAATTTTCCGATCAAGTGAAACGCAGTGTGGCGGACGTGAATCACGTGAGCACCCAATTGGCGCACATTATCGAAGAAGTACAAAACATAACGCCGCGCTTTGAAAGCGTTCAACAAGGCATGCACTTTCAGGCCCAAGGGGCCAGTCAAATCAAACAAGCCATGACGCAGTTAAGCGAATCAGCCCAGCAAACGGTGATATCCATTAAGCAGGCAAACTCCGCCATCGATTCGCTGAATGGCGCAGCACATATGTTGCAGGCGGCAGTGTCCAAATTCACCGTTAGAAAAGCGGATTGGAATTAATACGATGCTTTTTCTACAGGTTTACATCGACCAAGATCGGTACATCATCAATACCAGCCATATCGTCGCGGTTATCCCATTAGTAAATATGCATAAGATGAGGGAGGTTCCGGATTATATGGTGGGTTTAATCAATTACAAAGGTCAAACCATTCCCGTTGTGGATTTATGCAAACTGTTGTCGGGGAAAAAAAGCAAAGCTCGTCTAAGCACGCGAATCGTGTTAGTGAATTATTTGCACGCCGGCAAACAGCATATAACCTTGGGATTTGTCGCGGAAAAAGCCACCGACGTGGTCAAAGTCAATCAAGACGATTTCACTCCCAACATGATCTATAGCGGTTCAGCGCCTTATCTTGGTCCTATTGCGAATGACTCGGAGGGTATGCTACAAGAAATCGATATGGAAAAATTAATTGACCTCAAAGTTCGCGATTATCTGGATTTTCAAGCGGCATAAGATTACCTCTAGCGGCAACGCATTTCATGGCTCTGGAACATATTATCAGCATTTTAAACGAGAAGATCGGGCTTAATCCCAGTTCTATCGGAACTTCCAGCATCGAGCGGGCCATCAGTCATAGAATTTCCTGCCGCAATTGCATCAATATCAACGAATATTCCAAGTTATTGAGCCATGACTCCAACGAAGTGCGCGAACTTATCGAAGAAGTGGTTGTGCCCGAAACCTGGTTTTTCCGTAATAAGGTGCCTTTTGAAGCATTTCGAAACCATGTTAAAAATGAATTACTGCCAAAACACAATAAACGAAAACCAATCCGCATCTTAAGCGCGCCTTGTGCCACCGGCGAAGAACCTTATTCATTAGCCATTGCATTACTGGAAGAAAATATCGATCCGCAGGCGTTTCGCATCGATGCCATCGATGTGAGTAAGAAATCCATAGAGTTGGCCAATGACGCTCATTTTGGAAAAAATTCCTTCCGCGATGTAAATTCCAATCTGCAACAAAAGTATTTTACGCCAACGGAAAGAGGCTGGTTGCTGGACGAGGCGGTCAAAAAACTGGTTAAGTTCAAACAGGGCAATATCTTATCAGGTGCGCTCAGCCCGCATCCGGGTTATTACGACGTAGTGTTTTGCCGGAATTTGCTGATTTATTTCGACCGTAAAACACAACAGATTACCTTGGAAAAACTGTATCGCTCCCTGAAAAAAGGCGCTATTTTGTTCGTGGGGCACGCCGAGTGTTCGCAAGTATCGGAAGTGTTTTTTAACCTTTCTCCCTATCCTAAATCGTTTTCTTTTATCAAAAGGGACAAGCCGGTGGAAAAGCCGGTCACCGTGAAACAGAAGGAAAACGCCTTAAAGAATAAAGACTCGATAAAACTAGCTGATACTAAAAATGCCGTTACTAAAAAATCCGCAACGAAAAAAGCAGTTGTAAAAAAAGCTGCCACAATAAAAGCAGTATCGGCTAACAGCGGAAACATCATACATAAAACCGTCATTGGAAAGAGCAGTGAGCAACAATCTAGCGACCACAAACCAGTCATCGATTCGTTACGGCCCGCCGAGAAGCTGGCCAACGAGGGCCGTTATGAGGAAGCCGAAAAGTTTTGTGGTGCTTTTTTGGAGATCCATCCGGATTCCGCCCATGCACACTATTTGCTGGGATTGATTAAAAATTCCCAAGGGCAGCAAAAAGTGGCCGAAAGCTTATTAAAAAAGGCTATCTATCTT
>JASFLF010000088.1:0-8825 GCA_050118235.1 Gammaproteobacteria bacterium
AAGTGGCGCTACAACTGGAGACCGCAGCCGGACACGCCAGAGGCCAATTTGTACGAAAACTTTTTAAAACCCCGGGATTGGCTGGGCGAATCGTAATTCGCCACAGGAATGATTAAGAAAGCGCCAGGCTTGACCAATACTGTTCGCATTATCGGTGGCAAGTGGCGCGGCAAAAAACTCAGCTTTCCCAGCACTACCGGTCTGCGCCCTACTCCGGACCGTATACGGGAAACGGTTTTTAATTGGCTTCAATTTGAACTGCAAGGAGCGCGGGTATTGGATTTGTTTGCCGGCAGTGGCGCGTTTGGATTGGAAGCCTTATCCAGGGGAGCGGCTTACGCCGTTTTTGTGGAAAAGGACGCCAAAGTGGTGGCGCAATTAAACACTCACATACGTGAACTTGGCATTGACAATGCGCGGGTTGAAAACTGCGACGCCATGGGATATTTGCAGCGCGGTACCGAACAGGCGTTCGATATAGTGTTTCTGGATCCGCCTTACGGCCAACAGTTGTTGCAACCCTGCATCGCCGAACTGGAAAATAACCATTTGCTGACGGACAATGCGTATGTTTATATAGAAGCGGAATCTACCTTGAAAACGCTGCCGCTCCCCCGAAACTGGCACTTACACCGCAGCAAACACAGCGGCCAGGTGAGCTATCATTTGGCGGTGAGAGGACCACACAGCGAGACGAGTTTATGACTACCGCCATTTACCCGGGCACATTCGACCCAATCACTAAAGGCCACACCGATTTGGTGAAACGCGCCACCAAGCTGTTTGGCAAAGTAATTGTGGCAGTGGCCGCCAATCCCACCAAACAACCGGTGTTCTCCCTGGCAGAACGCATCAATATGGCTGAGCAAGTGATGACCGGCATCACAGGTGTTGAAGTCCTGCCACTAAACGGCTTATTAGTGAATTTCACCCGTCAGCATGGCGCTATCGCCATTATTCGCGGTTTGCGGGCGGTATCCGACTTCGATTATGAATTTCAATTGGCGGGCATGAATCGCAAACTGGCCCCCGAAGTGGAAACCTTGTTTTTGACCCCTGATGAAAAATACACCTATATATCATCAAGCCTGGTGCGGGAAATAGCCGCTTTAGGCGGAGATGTATCGGATTTTGTCCATAAAAATGTTATGGCTGAACTGAAACGGCGCTTGGGTTAGTATTTACGGCCTGTGATTCCGTGACCGGGTAAATTATTGCATTGTGAATGGTCAAACTGCGATAATTCCCCATTATTTTGTAAATTGGTTTTGTTAATAGAAAGAAGAGAACTATCAATGGCTTTATATATTACCGACGAATGCATCAATTGTGACGTGTGCGAACCCGAGTGCCCCAATGGCGCCATCACTCAGGGCGAAGAAATTTACGAAATTGCGCCGAATCTTTGCACCGAATGCGTGGGCCATTATGAAACCTCACAATGCGTGGACGTCTGCCCGGTGGACTGTATTCTGGTCGATCCGGAACACACCGAAACCAAAGACCAGCTGATGGAAAAATACCGCGGACTCATGGCCAAATCGGCATAGCAATTCTGTCTGGCCACGAGACACCACTTAAGTTCACAACTTAAGTAAACAACTAAGGCTCCCCAAGTGGAGCCTTTTTTATTGCCGTCTAAAATATGATAACGTTTCACAATCATTGCAGCCAAATGATCATCTCTGATCCAATAACCACTGTATCAATAAAAATTAAGGAACCATTCATGACCCGACGCACCAGTAACCTCATCTTTAGTGTTTGTCTGCTATTGTTTACCGCCGCGCTGCCGGGCACAAACAGCCGGGCCGATTCGTTGCTGCCAGCCGCCGGCATAGCCACAGCCCACCCCTTAGCCACCGATGCCGGACATAAAATTCTGCAGGCCGGCGGCAACGCGTTTGACGCCGCCGTCGCCATCACCGCCACGTTAGCGGTAGTGGAACCCATGAGTTCCGGCCTGGGCGGCGGTGGTTTTTGGCTGCTGCATCGCGAAGAAGATCAATACCAAATCATGATCGATGGCCGTGAAACCGCGCCGCAGGCCGCCCACCGCGATATGTATTTGGATGCCAATGGCGAGGTCATTGAGGGACTGTCCATGGACGGGCCGCTCGCCGCGGCCATCCCGGGCATTCCCGCAGCCATTGTGCATATCGCGGAAAAATACGGCAAATTGTCTTTGCAACAAAACCTGGCACCCGCCATTAGCTATGCGGAAAACGGTTTTGCCGTGGATGAACATTATCAGCGCATGGCTAAGTTTCGCCTCAAAGCCATTCAAGCCTCGCCCGCCGCCGCCGCGGTGTTATTGCAAAACAACAAACCACCTGAAGCGGGATTCATCGTCAAGCAGCCGGACCTTGCTATCACGTTAAAAGCATTGGCCACACAGGGCTTTGACGGTTTTTATAAAGGGGCGGTGGCGCAAAAACTGGTGCAAGGCGTCAAAGACGCCAAGGGAATCTGGACCCTGGAGGATTTGACGAATTACAAAATAGTGGAGAGACCGCCCATCGTCGGCAATTATCACGACATGCAGATCACCTCGGCCGCTCCACCGTCCTCCGGTGGCATTGCACTACTGACCATGCTCAACATATTATCCGGCTACCCATTGAACACCTTAGATAAAGTGCAACGCACGCATTTGATCGTGGAAGCCATGCGCCGCGCATATCGCGACCGCGCCATTTATCTCGGCGATCCGGATTTCGTGGACATTCCCAGTCTCAAATTACTGAATACCTACTACGCGGCCGGATTACGGGCCGGCATCCATCCCGAAAAAGCCACACCCAGCGACTTGTTGCCCGGTATCGAAATGACACCCCAGGGCAAGGACACCACCCACTTTTCCGTCATCGACAAACAAGGCAACCGGGTTGCCGCCACCCTTACAATTAATTATCCCTTTGGTTCCGGTTTCATGCCGCCGGGCACCGGGGTGTTGTTAAACGATGAAATGGACGATTTCTCCGCCAAACCCGGCACCCCCAACGCTTACGGTTTAGTGGGCGCCGAAGCCAACGCCATCGCCCCCGGCAAGCGGCCGCTTTCCAGCATGTCGCCCACGTTCATTGAAGACGAACGCGGCGTTGCCGTATTGGGCACGCCCGGCGGCAGTCGCATCATTACCATGGTGTTGTTGGCCATTCTGGATTACGCCAATGGCGGTACACCTCATTCCATGGTGAGCCTGCCACGCTTCCATCATCAATATCTTCCCGACGTCATTCAATACGAAAAAGGCGCCTTTAGCGACAAAGAAATAAAAGCCTTGCAAGCCGAAGGACATACACTGGAGCAAACCCGCTGGGCGTATGGCAACATGCAAGCGGTGATGTGGCTGCGCCATGAAAACAAAGTGCTGGCCGCCAGCGACCCCCGAGTTATTGGTAAGGCGGAAGTCAAATAAAAATCTCAAGTGCGGTATATTCGCGTTAATACCTGTTTATAGGTAACATAGGCAGCTGCGCTGTAGCGGCTGTGGGAAGTATGTTGTGATACATAGGTTCCTTAGCTAAGAAACATTAGCCAGGAAACATTTGATAAAAGCCATTAGTTAAAAAAACAACAGTTAAATAACAATCCATAAAGTATTATCTGTTAGAAAACAAAAATAGGGGGGAATGAATCCGTATGATCACGTTAAAACAACGGTTATATAGATACTGTATTGTATTATCGGGGATGGTTCTATCGGCTCAGGTCCAGGGCGCGGGGTTTGCGTTGATTGAACAAAGCGCCAGTGGTATGGGTAATGCGTTCGCCGGCGGCGCGGCCAGTGCCGAAGATGCTTCCACGGTGTTTTTCAATCCAGCCGGCATGATGAACCTGAAGCGTATTGAGGTGGTATTGGTGGGACATGCCATCATGCCCACGATGAAGTTTACCAACCAAGGCTCCGAACTGGCCGAGACCTATAATGGACAATTGCTGACCGGCGACGAGTCCCAGGATGGCGGCAACAACGCTTTTGTTCCCAATCTTTACTACGTGCATGGCATTAACCAAAACCTTAAGTTCGGTTTGGGAATCAATGTACCCTTTGGATTGTCTGTGACATACGACGATAATTGGGTCGGACGCTATCATGCCGTTGACTCCGAACTGGAAACGGTGAACATCAATCCCAGTCTTGCGTTCAAAGCCACTGAAAATTTGTCCCTGGGTTTTGGCTTTAATGTGCAGACCGCGGAGGTGATACTCAGCAATGTCATCGACTTCGGCGCGTTGATTCGGGAACCACAACAACACGACGGTTTTGCGTATATTAAAGGTGACAACAGCGATAGCTTATCCTATGGCTGGAACGCCGGTTTGTTATATCAACCGTCAAACAGCACCCGAGTGGGTGTGGCCTATCGCTCCGAGATCGAGCACAAAATCAAGGGCGATGCCGACTTCACCGTACCCGGGACGGTCGATATAACCGACTCCGGCCTGTTCATAGACAGCAAAGTAAGCGCGGACGTTACCTTTCCACAAACACTATCGCTAAGCGCTTATCATCGCTATGACGCATTGGCGGTAATGGCCGACATTACCTGGACCGGCTGGAGCGCCTTCCAGGAATTGCGCATTAAATACGACAATCCCGCGCAACCTGATTCGGTTACTACCGAAGACTGGAACGACACGTTTCGCTACGCCCTGGGGGTGAATTATCGCACGGCACCGCAATGGTTGTTGCGTGGTGGTATGGCCTATGATGAAACACCCGTGCCCAACAGCCAGCGCCGCACGCCGCGTATTCCCGACAATGACCGCTTATGGCTTTCGCTTGGATTTGGTTACCAGGCCAGTAAGGCCCTTGGCGTGGATTTTGGCTACAGCCATTTATTTATCAATAATACTGATATCAATAATGAATTCGAAGCCAGTGCCTCAGATTTGCGATCGACGCTGCACGGCACCTACGAATCCAGTGTTGATATTTTCAGTCTGCAGTTGACCTGGACTATCGAATAATCGGGGCGTGAGGAGATTAACGATGAAAAACCATATAAATTCAATTTCTAAGTCAGCATACCGTTTGATTTGGGTGCTGCTGACGCTATTGCTGCTTTATGCATGCGACTCAGACACCTCCACCACGGTGCGGGATGGTATCAACACCACTTCGGAAAAAGCGCTGTTTAATCCCGGCGACAGCATCATACCTTTTCCCAGTGATTTGTTGTTCGGCACTGACAGCACCTTAAACATCCCGGTGGCCGATGCCAATGACTACTCGGACCCGCAGGTAGCGTTAAATACCAGTTGGGGATTTGCCACCGGCACACCCATAACAACGACATTTTCCTCGCCCATCGATACCGCCAGCATCAACGGCGATAGCGTGCGAGTGTATGAAGTGAGCTTGTTCCCCACAAAACCCGGCGGCGCCGCCGTCGCGATTAGCGGCGATGAACGCCTGAGCTTCGGCGCTGATGCTGATTATGTGGCGAGCGTATCGGGCAATACTTTGGCCATCGTGCCTTTGCGGCCGCTGCACTATGACAGCAGCTATCTGGTGGTATTAACCGATGGGTTGCGCAACACCTCGGGCACGGCCTACTCGGCGGATTTAGTCTACAACTTGCTCAAGAAAGCCGAGCCACTAGTGGATGCCGATGGCAACAGCCGCGTGGGTGTTGTGCCTGATCCCGATGACGCCGCGCAACTGGACAAACTGCGCCAGGCCACCAACGTGAACGAAACCACCGTGACCATGTTTGACGGTGTCTTAAACCGCGATGAAATTATCTTGAGTTGGACGTTTACCACCCAACCTGCGGGCCCTGTGCTCGACCAAGCGCGCAGCCTGATTCAGAACGCGACCGTTGTTTCTAACGTTAAATCGACGGATCCGATACCCAGTCCACGCGGTACCGCCAATATCCACGTGGGTACGTTAACTGTACCCTATTACCTGGAAGCACCCAGCGTAACCAATCCCTTGGCCGCCCTCAATGAATTTTGGAAAGACGCCGACGGCAGTTTCCTAACGCCGGCTTCCCATGTTCCGCAAAAAACCGGGGATCAAACCATACCATTGCTGCTGTCCATACCCCAGTTGGCGAAACCCGCCAACGGATGGCCGGTGGTGATATTTCAGCACGGTATTACCAGCAGCCGCAAAGCCATGTTGGGAGCCGCCGATGTGCTTGCTAGCGCGGGATTTGCCGTGGTGGCCATCGATTTACCCTTACACGGTCTTGCCGCGGACGATAGTTTGCGTCTGGCCACCAAGGCCTTTGATAGCAACGCCCAGGAGCGGCATTTCGATATGGATTTGGTGGACAACACCAGCTCCGCGCCCGGTCCGGACGGCAATTTCGATGGCTCAGGTTTCCATTTTATTAATTTGCGCAACCTGGTGGTCACCCGCGACAACGTGCGGCAAAGCGTGGCGGATTTATTCGCCCTCACCAAGGCGCTGGAAACCATGGATTATGATAGTGGTGGTCCCGATTTTGATATGGATCGCGTTTATTTTATGGGTCACTCCCTGGGAGCCATTGTCGGTTCCGTATTTCTTGCCATGGAGCCCAATGTACGGGATGCGGTACTGGCCATGCCCGGCGCCAGTGTAGCGAAATTGTTGGACGGCTCGGCGACGTTCGGACCAATTATTGCCGCCGGATTAGCGGCGAACGGCGTTACTAAAGGTACGGCCGACTACGAAGCATTCATGGGTGCGGCCCAAACCGTAGTTGATCCGGCCGATCCCATCAATTATGTGGACCGCACCGGCGGCAATCGCGGTATCTTGTTAATTGAATTACTGGGCGATTTGGTGATCCCCAACACCGTGCCGGATGCAAATTCCGCTGCCGGAACGGTGCCGGCGCCCCTGGCGGGCACCACGCCGTTGGCGACTTTCCTTGGACTCACCAAGTATAACGCCAGTGACAGCGGCACTGACCTGGCGGCGTGGGTGAGCTTTCGTACCGATGACGGCAGCGCGCATCATGGTTCGGTGTTAACGCCCCTCGATGCTAACGATAGCAGCAATCCGGTATCCGAAGTCGTGTTTACCGAAATGCAGATCGAACTTGCGACATTCCTGGCCAGTGATGGTGATATGCTATCTATCAATGATACTACGTATATTGTTGCACCTTAATTGTTGCACCTTAGACGGCGCTACCACCATGTCCGGGCAATTGCCCGGACATGGTCTTTGAAATCCCTTAAGATACACCGCATCGTTTAAAAGGTATTAAGCGTCATGGTTGGGGAAATTTGCGCCCATTAGGAGGGTGTCGAAAAACTCAATTTACAACTCGTAATGCGCTGTGCGCACGTAACATTAATGAATTTGCAGAGCGTTTTTCGTGTGCATGGTACACGCTACAGCATAGAATAATTTAGGTTTCACGTTGTGCTCCAATCCCGGGAATATCACACATGTGTGCGTTACGGCTTCAACCGTGCCCGTAACATCTCCACCCGTTGCCGGTTCACCCCGAAATCGTAATAGCCCAACCGGGAAGCGGACCGTATGTGTATGACTTTTTGTGCATCATCGAATACAAACTCCACATCATCCACAAAACCAAATATCCTGGACTTGAAAACCGCATGCACGTATTCATTGAGGTTTTCCTCAATGTTTGCACGAGGCAGATTTTCAATGAGTTCTAGCAGCCCTTGTTTAGCATCGCGCCAATCACCACGATATTGCAGGGGATCAACCGCGTGCGATTTATTAGTACTAAGGGACGACACACAATTGGGTTTGCTGGGACAGGGTTTTAGAGAGTGGCTTGGCATACTCGATTCCAATCGCAAAAAGACGCTCCCCCATATGGATTAATGCCTTTCATTTCGGCAGGTCGGCCAATACACCATCGTCTCGAAGTTTAACGCTCTGAATTTGTGCTTCCCACGCTTTTTGTACATTTAGGTTACTACCGTGTTTGGTTTGGGTATGGTAGCGCTGACGCGTGCTCTCAATGAGTTGTTGCACTTCCTGTTGAATCCGGTGGGCTTCCTGATTAATGTCTTCGCAGCGGGATTTGATTAAGACCAGAATTTTGTTGTACATCTCGCGCATACCAATTGCGCCGATGTCGTAATGACCTTGTTCATGATGGCGTAAATAAATGCCTTTTTTACCTTTCAACACCCAGCTTTTGTTATGGTCCACACGTATGGATGCCTTGACCCCTACCACTTGGCAATCGCCGCTTTGCTGGGTGGCGGTTTGCCAATTAATATTGGTCAATAGTGCAACTTCCGCCTCTTTCACTGCCCCCGGCGGACACTTATCCACAAGATGAAATTCGCTCCAGTGAATGGTGTGATTAAATCCCGATAGTGACATTGCTTTGCTCTTGAATTAACTCTTGTTGATAGCGCTTGGGTTTCGTGTTTGACGTAACCGTATTTTGCGTAACCGAGTTTTGCGTAACCGTGTTTTGCGTAACCGTGTTTTGCGTAACGTTGGAACAACATCAGTTTCAATAGATGTTTTTATCATAAAACACAATTTGTTTACATAGTGTGCTGAAATACAAACTGGAAAAGTTAATATTACCGCTTTCACCCAAGTCGAGCATTCAACACATAAAACCAAACGGGCAAAACAATAATACTGAGCGCCGTTGTAACGGTAACCGCGGTGGCATAGAGACTGACATCCAGCTTAAAGCGGTCACACAACACGATGCCCAACACCATGCTGGGCATAGCGGCTTCAATCACCACCGCGGCCTGCAAGTCGCCCGACAAACCGATGGTAGCGGAAAAATAAAATACCACCACGGGAACGATAAAAAAACGCAATACAATGACCGGAACGACGGTGGGCATTAACTGCCACTGCGTTT
>JASFLF010000089.1:0-8786 GCA_050118235.1 Gammaproteobacteria bacterium
TGGACAAGATTATACAATTTGGAGAAATTGTTGAAGGATATAGTATCCCTGTTTTGAATGAACGGGAAATACGAGCAGCAGCAGGAATTCTTTTTTTAATGATGCTTATCTCAGTGATGGTGGTCACTCTGAAAGAGAATTTTTTACTAATAAAGTATGCTATTACAGTGTTTCTTATTGATATTCTCATTCGTGTCTTCGTTAACCCGAAATTTTCACCCACATTAATTATTGGGCGTTTGTTTGTCCGGAACCAAGTGCCTGAATACGTTGGGGCTCAACAAAAAAAGTTCGCCTGGATGATTGGTGTGGTATTGGCATCCATATTTTTTATACTTATGGTTGTTTTGAATGCGGCCAGCCTTATAACAGGAATCATCTGTCTCACATGTCTCGTGTTTCTATTCTTCGAGACGGCATTCGGTATTTGTTTGGGATGTAAATTTTATTCGATATTTCATAAAGATAAAGCTCGATACTGCCCAGGTGAAGTTTGCGTCGCGGATTCAAAACAAGCTATTCAAAAAATATCCTTGGCACAGATGCTTGTCCTATTTGGATTCATCACATTTATATTTCTTGCTGCATTGTCGTTTAATGAATATTTTAATGAAAAACCGTATGACATGTTTGGAATTAGCAGTTCCAGTCAAACTTAGTGACAAATACTGACGTGAACGTGAAAGAAAATTGTAAAAAAGCCGACCGCACTCTGCTGCAGAAAGCGCAGTGGCATACGTCCGAGGCAACAACTCAATATCTGAAACGATTTTCATACACTATGCTAAGCCCGGGAAACACGGGTATAATCTCGTAGCTATTCATCCAAGCCCTTATCACGTCCCTGCATGCTGCCACGGTACTCACGGTAATCCGTGTATATATTACTGTGAATTTGTCCGCCGATGGGTTCGATACCAAGTGAAGTCATAGTAGCCACCAAGTCTGCTATGCAGGCATCGGGATCAAGAGTGTAACTGGATCCCCAGCAACGCCAAAACGGCCAGCCAACTCTCTCCAGCGTGCGCTGCTGGGAAAGGCAATCGGCCCAGTGTTCAATGGATTGCGGTTTGTCACCGTCAAGTTCCACTGCCAGGCGTTGATCGCGCCCACCTTCTATCACCATATCTATTTCAAAGGGACCAACTTTCACCTTTGGCGACACGGCATAACCCAAATCAAACAATCGTTTATATACATCACGTTCGAAATCCGTCTCGCAGAGTTCCAGTGGATTGTCCACTTGTGGACGAGGAGGCATTGGGTTTGAAAAATAGCGTATCGTTCTTAAGCGCAAATCGTTACCGTGTTTGAGATCCGTTTCTTTAATACTGCGGTAAAGATACATTCTATCTCTGGCGCGGGATAAAGCCACGTTAAAACGTTGCTCAAATTCCCGTTTATTGAGCGGCGCTCCTTGCTTGGGACCTACAACCAACGATAGAAAGATAATATCTTTTTCTTTGCCTTGAAAGGTGGCGGAATCACCGCAGCCGATGTCAAATTTTTGATAAACATCCTCTCCCACCTCTTGTAGTAGTGCTTCTTGAATTTTGGCGGCTTGTTCAGATCCTATCAGGGAGATTACACCAATGCTGCGCCCCGAGAACTTGGGGTCATTGACAATTTGTTTGATTTCGGAAACGATAGCATCAACTTCCGCGGTATTCGTACCTTCGTTTTCATCACGTTGTCCATTGTGCACGTATACATCCACCAAGGGCGGATCGATTTTTTCCGATGCCTTTGGCACCCTCAGCGGTATCAGCGAATCGCTATAAAACTGCATACTGAAACGAATAATCGGTTCAACGCACCGAAAATGCTCCGTTAGCATAATACGTTGCGTGGGATATACGGCGCTGGCTAAATCGTATAGCGACACGCCCGGAATCAGTAAATCGGCAAATGGTTGTCCGGCTAGATAGTTTTGTTTTAATTGGTGTATTTTTTCTTCGGAAATGAAAGCCGCCGTTGGACTGACTTGTTTGTCGTCTCCCACGACTAAAAGCTTTTTCGCCCTTAAAATAGCGGGTAACGCGGCGATATCCGATTGTGATGCTTCATCGATGATGACCAAATCGAAGCTGCCGAACTGGGACGGTAAACTTTCGCTAATGCGCCAAGTGGGCATGATCCAACAGGGCACTCCATCAAAGCACTCTTGCATGGCGCGCAGGGCTTCATGCCGAAGCCTGGGGGCCCGTTTTTTCCCGGTGCCCGCGCCCAGTTTGCCAATGGCCGAAACAAAGCGAATCAACGCACCGTGTACACGCTCGGTCAAATTGCTATGTAGGCCGATATTGGTTTTTAGACGCACTAGATTTGTAAACGTGCGCGTCAATTTTGTTTCCAGTTCGCCGCGTTGCTCACATAACTGCTTTACGTGCCCTCGTTGGTCAATTTCCGCAAGGTAAGCCAATTGACGTTTCCATTGCCAGGCGTCATGCCAATCATTTGGTGTCCATGGATCATGCTCCTCCAGTACCGGTTCGTGCATTAGTTTGCCGGCCCACTTTGAGGCTCCGGATGCTTTGATTTTCTGCACGACATCATTTATGGTGTTCAACACCGGTTGAATGCTATGCAGTTGCTTAAGTAGTTGAATGTGCGATTGCCACTGTTCGGCGATTTGTTCCGTACTAAAGTTATCATTGCCGATATTTTTCTTCGCCATAAGCTTCAGTTGATCGGCAACTTCGCCTTTGTATTGTCCCAGGGTTTTCTGGAGCTTGTGAAGACGTTTACGTTGATTTGCCAAATCTATGCGCGAGGTATGGTTGGCCAACGCGGCTAAAACGCGCTTTTCTTCTTTTGAGTTAGTCAAAATTTGATCCACGCGCAAGTCTTTCGGAAACAAATACTTTAATTCTTCCGCCAGTTGTTTCCAGGCTACCGTTGCCAGTTCAATGGTATTTTGAACGGTGTCGAGAAAATCTTTAAGCGCCTTGAGGGAATCACCGAATTCGTAACGGATTTCGGGGAGATTGTATTCCTGGCCGACACTATTTAACTTCATCACCATGCGGCGACCGTCGTGTTGAAATTGCAAATAGTCGGAAACCAACTCCCATTGTCGGGGAGACGCCGGTTTTTCACCATTTATCTCGATGCGATCCAATATCGCTTTGATCTCGCCTTTACCTATACTCAATAAGCCGAATGGTTTTTCGCCGTTACTCAGTTTTGTAACAGCTTCCAATAGGGAAGCACGTTTAGCGCCGGGGTCAGGTACCTGCACGGCATTCTTTATAAAATGCATGCGGGTAGTCGTCAGTTCCTTCAAGGGCGTTAACATGTCTTCCAGCAATTGTGTGGATTCATGGCCTACGCCGTATTCTGCCCAATGGACGAACAACGCATGCAACCACGGGTTCTCCTGCATTGCTTTCACTGCGTTTATCATGTCTTCCAGTTTTGGTGACACTGCTGCGGCTCGTTCAACGGCGTCTTCCACCGTGCGCCTTAATTCGGGTAATTTTTCTATTTTAGCGAAACGGCTGAGCTTTTCCACAGTGACAAGATCGTCGTGAATAGCCGCTATTTGAGTTGCGTCGGGCAATTCATTGAGATCGGGTAGGGTTACGCCTATGTAGTCGATAAACCTTCCGGCGTTTCTGCGCGCCTTTCTTAACGCCGTCACATCGGCGTTTGTAAATTGGAGATTGAACTCCTCACCCGTGCCTAATGCATCGGGGAACCAAGCGTATCGCTCTTTTCCGCGTACAACGTTTTGTGCCAACTGCATCGCGGTAATGTTTGCGTCGCTGTCAATGATCTGCTTGTCAATACGGTGTAATTGCTTCAATCCCCATTGATGGATTTCGCTATCGATGGCGCTAATCTGCTGGCGTAGAGTGTTGACCTGCTGTTCGTGATCATGCGCTTCTTTGGATAAATCCTCTAAGTTCGTCTGACTGGCGATGGTCGCCAGCAATTGAACTGCCGTTTCCAATTGTTTGAATCCCTGTCGCTCATTAGTCAGCAAGCTAATAGTGAGATCACGAACTTCTTCGGGGATTTGGTTGCGAAGTGCCGTTAACGCGGATTCCCCGTTGGATGTGACCAGTACCGTACGGCCTGTGGATAGATAGTGGCTGATTATGTTTGCAATGGTATGAGTTTTACCCGTGCCCGGTGGCCCTTGTACTACAACACCATCATTGTGCCGCAAGCGATCGATGATCTTTACTTGGGCATCGTTGAAAGGTTTAGGGAAGTAAAGTTCAGTGCTTTCTTCGTCGTCATCGGTGGAGGATGACTCCTCTTTACGGAATAAGGTTCCCATGTTACGGGCCACCTTTTTGTTCGATAACTCATCGACCACTCGCCGGGCCGGCGCGGGAATCACATCCTCGTCCGCTTGCTCCAGTTGTTGTTGAAAACGCTCGATATCCTGAATATAAGGCGTGGCGCTACGCGGTCGCGCGAAAATTACCCAGCTATCGGATACACGCAGATTCTCGGCCATGTGAGGTGGAGCACGGTCACCGGCCACGGCGTTTACATCCGGCCAATATTCGCCACTTTCACTTAACTGGGTCGCCGCATGACGCAATATGGGCTCGAAGCTTTCGGCCACGTATGGCGAAAACTCCATATCCTCGGGCAATTGTGAAAAATGTTTTTTTTCATAACGAATCAAAGCGTCGATACCCGGATTTTCCAGCGCAAAATAGGGTGCAATAACCAAGTTGGGTTCTGTCTTGCGGGGTCGAATGGATATAGCACCATTTTTATCGTCTATCTCTATTTCCACGAGTTTTTCCAGCAACGGAAAATCAATGCTATTTTCTACCAATGCCCAGCGGCTTACACCCAGCCCCCACACCAGTTCCAACGGCTGTTCGTCGCCCTGAGCTTCCATGGATTGTTGCAGACTGAAAAAGGCATCGTATATCTTTATCGTCTGGCGCTTTTCCGTCTCATGTTTCGCCCACGCGTACCATTGATCGTTGATGTAAGATTCCACCAGAGATTTTGTTTGCGGTAAATTGTCAAGTCGTAGGGTGACCTCTTTAAGCGCCGGTTGTTGCTGAGGTTTTGGTGTTGAGTCTTGAATATCCGAGATGGCTACTTGCCCCGCTTCAATTAACTGAGATATATCTTGTTCAGGCAGCGTTTTCGTTAGTACATCGTTTACTTGCACGGACTGTTCAGGGTTGTTGGAAACAGTGACCCACTCAGCAATTTCCACCGGAACCTGTGGGGGAGGGGTTCGCTTCAAACGTTCGATTCGAAGCCATACGCTCGCGCCATCGTCATCGCTGATATTTCGATGGATGCCGACTCTTTCACTTAACTCATGCTCCTCAATTTTAAACTGCTGATAATCGGAAACCTTAAATACCGGTTCCTGATTAATTTGCCCTAGGCGGTGCACATATTTCAGCAATTCGTTTAAGCGTTGTTTTGTTTGTTTTGTACTTGACATAAAAACCCTAAATCTAATACCAGCGGGGATTCTCTGAGAGTCCCCGCGACGCTACAAATATCAGTCTGAGAAAAAACTCCGATAGTTCACGATTGAACAAAAGAAGAGGCAGATGTTAACCAGGCCAGGCGGACATACTCGACAAACGGATCTGAAACGCTCTATGGAAGCTGGATTATTTTGTTTGGATACATGGACTTACATGCGATCCAACAAACCGAATATTTGCAATAAAGCCCTTAATCATAATCGAAAAATTACTACGAATACAACCATTGCCAAATACGTAGAAATAAGCGGAACCGTATACTGACTTTTTTTCACAAAACCTTTTGTATTCACATAGTTATGTGAATACAAAAACGTATTGGCGGACATGGGAAAGAATTTAAGCAAAAATCAACCCACAATGTTCAGGATACCGCCAAACTTACTTTGGCTACGCTGAAAACCTGGAACCCGGCGCGTGGCAAGAAGGAATTATCCCCGGTCAAATCCGCTGCGTTTCGATTTGGTATTCGTTTAATCGAGCAAATGATGCGTATCATAAAACAGAGTTCGGGGCAGGTTGCGTGTGCTGTAGGCACGTTAAGTTATGGATATGTAGTGAACTTAACGTGCGCACAGCACACGCAACAAGCAATGATTTACGTTATGCGGCACCTTTCTGAAGGCGAGAATATACTGAAAAAATCCGTTAAAGAGACAGCGGTGACGTGACAATAAATATTTTGAAAGATATAAATTTCTATTTTCTCAATTGTACAGGTTCACGATGTTGTATCAATTTAATTAGTCGAAAAACGTGGGTGTACATCAATTCAAATTTTGGATAGTGTGCCTTGTGCGATTCTCCTTCGTCACCTGATGAACAAAGCGTCGTAGTGAAAGCGGCGAGCTTGCGGCCTGATCGTTACAGGTTATGTCGCGGTTTGCTAATATCCTGGTTTGTTCTATGATAATGATTCGCTGTTTGCTAATACGGTTTATAAGCCCATAAAAATTCCCGAGGAGGGACATTATGCAGTGTGGTCCAAGACAAGTTGTTACTCCTTTCCGTCCTATCCCGTTGGAAGTCCCGGAGGGGATGGCGCCTAATGAGTTTTTCAATAGCACGGAAAATCTCAACGACTTGATTCACAACAATGGCTTGATGATCAACCCGGAAAATCTGCTGCTGTACCGTAAGGCGCTTGGCCACAGCAACGAGTTCGATACTTCGATCATTTATAATACTTCTCAAATTATCCTCGATCCTCTCGGCCGCCCGGTGCGGCGCACTCAGGTGCCGGATAATGTGAAGCATGTCTGGAACCGTATGAACCAGATTATTTTCGAGTATATGCTGGAGACTTATCCCGATCCGGAGAAGCACTTGGTGTTGGCCGGTGAGGCGAGCCTCGATGCCACCTGGCCGCTGACTGCCCCCGGGGTGCCGAGTATCCGCATGCTGCACAATCACTTCATTGTATTCGACAAGGCAATGTTGCGTGATGCGCCCCTCGCCGATTCTAACAATCCCAACCTCACCGATGGTGGTCAGCACAGTCTGTTCCAGGCCCACATGCGCGAGGTTTATCGTGACTTTATTGAGCGGCTCGATCTGCGCATCCTCAAGCCGTGCCAGGACGGCACTTGTCGCCTCGCCTTGACAGGCTATCCCCAAGGATTGCCGGCGTGGGGTGTTTCAGGTGGAATCGAATCTCTCAAGGAGGTTCGTTTCTGGGAGGAGTACGACATTATACTCAAAGGCTTCATCGACTTTTATCGCACTTTCTTCACCCAGGTCTCCACGCGCAACGCGCCGATTCCCAAGGATGTCTATTTTCCACGGTTGGTCGAAGAGAGGCTGCTGTTCAACAATGACTTTCTTAAAACTGCGAAGATGGTGCGTGATCGATGCATTGTCGACGCCAAGTATGCCAATTCCATCCGCTGGCAGCCGGCATTCAAGCAGCTCATCTATCGAAACGACAACGGCAAGCTGATCGTCACCATCAGTCAGAATTCCATCGGCAACGCAATTACCGAACTGTTGGGGGTAGTGGTCAGTCGCGTCCCTGACGCTGAAGCCTATGAAAAACATGAGCCCAAGTTGATCGAGAAGCTGCTGGAGGTTAGGCGCCGGTTGATCGAGGCGGACCTTGGCGAAGGCATTGAAACCCAGTACTGGTCTAATGAATAGCGCCTTAACACGAGTGTTGTGCTATAAAAAATAGAAGTCGCATTCGTATCTGAAAATAGGTTTTATTGGGCAATACCCATCATTCCATAATACATAAGGAACGGGAGGAACGGGTCGTTACGTCTGAATATGTCTTTTTGCTCCTCGGTTAACAAATCATAAATTTGATTTCGGACTCTAATGTGTTCTTGTATCATTTCGCGTTTGATTTTATAAATTTCGTCGTAGACTTTGCCTATGGTCTCCGGGTTTGGTTTTTCGACATTATAAATCTCAAAAAGCTCGCCGGATTGTTTCATCATTTTTCCCATTAAGTCTAAGTGCTGCCTGCTTTCATTAATTTGAATTTTTTGTATCGTATCGCGCTGTTCTTTTGAGAGGTCCAAGCTGGCGTATAAATAACCCGTCATCATGGTCTTCATCATCATTGGGCCCCATAACCACAACATTGGGCCCATATGCCGCCCTGGATAGCCACTGCCATATTGCGGACCTGTGTAGCCGCGTTCTCGCATCATTTGACCAATATATTCTTCATCGAAGTCGTGTATCATCATGCCGGGAGGCTGTGCGTATGACGCATGTGAGTAAATTGCAAAAATAATAGTCAATCCAAGTACGATTGAAGCCAATGTTTGTTTTTCCTTATACATACACAGATTCCTTTTTCTTGAAATGGATGTAAAACTGAATTTGAAATCGATTATCTAGAAAATAGCCTATGTAATATAAAACTCAAGGGTGCAAAAAGGAAGGCGCCAAAGGTTCGGACCAATTCAACTCGTCGTGCGGGCGAGGTGCGGGGCGGGATCGCACCAAGCAAACTTTGAAAAATACTGCAATAATTCACAGTTAAAACGTTGATACTCAGATATACACACAATTCCGAGCCCATGTTTGAGAACACCGAGCAGCAAGTTAAGTCAGATTCCTGGGAGTTTAATTGGATTCAGGCTATTTTTTTGTTTTAGAAAAACCGGAAAAACCAGCTGACTGAGGAATGGTATTTACTTAAGAGGCCTCCCCTTCGATGTGGGGAAGATTAGCGTTTTTTGCGTAATCCACCAACGTTATAAAGCTACTTATTACGTTTATTAATAATCACTTGATGGAACGATTGATGGATTACGGCGCAAAAAACGCTGCTAACCCACCGTACATCTTGAC
>JASFLF010000090.1:0-8761 GCA_050118235.1 Gammaproteobacteria bacterium
CCGCCCCCGAAAATACAATCCCGTGCTCAGGTGACTGCTTAACATTGGTTTTGTAGTGAAGACCTTTTGAACCCGCTCTCAATAAAATCAATGGGTTACCTTTCGCCAACACCGTGAGTTGCGAAAATCGGGCTAGTTCCGAATTTTTAGCATTGCTTGCTAAAACCTAGTGGTAACGTAGGATTTGCAGGAGGTGGATGTCCCGGGGTATTACGTACTAAATGCTCAATGTTTTGTCGGACATTAGTCATAAGGTGTTGAGATGGTTATTGCTTAGATTTTACAAGCTCTGCCAGTTCCGCCAAGGTGGGGTGTTCGAACAAATCCTCCGGCTCAAGTATGTTGGGATAGGCGTTGTCGATTTGCTCATGGACTTCAGTGAGCGCAAGCGAGCTAATACCCAATTCAAAAAAATTGGTGTGCAATTGCACGGCTTTGTCATTTAGTGTGTTTCGGCAGATAGTAAGTAATTGTTGTTCAATCGTGTCCCCGGCTGGGATGGGGGCCGCGTGAGTAGGTTGGGACAGTTGCTTAAGCTGTTTTAACTCATCGTCGAATTCACCATTTAAATATTGTTGGCCCAATACACTGCGTTGGATCTTGCCGCTGGTGGTTTTTGGGATTCGTTTTATTGGTATCACGTGGGTGACTTCTATTCCCAGGTGCTCGCCGATCAATACGGTAATTTCCCGTGCTAAAGGAACAAAGTCTTGCAAATCACCGCGATATAAAACAAATATCACTAGTTCGCTTTCTTTGGCGATGTCTTGGCTAACACCGAAAGCCACCACTTTGCCCAGTTCCAACTGGGGACATTGCAGGGCGATATTTTCCAAATCGTGTGGAAAATAGTTTTGACCGTTGATAAAAATAATTTCTTTGCTGCGGCCGGTAATGACCAGTTCGCCTTCATGGAAAAATCCGGTGTCACCGGTTTTCAACCAGCCGTCGCCGGTAAAGGCCTGTGTGTTGGCGGCATCGTTTTTATAATAGCCGCCGGTTACGTTGGCACCCCTGATTTGCACATCACCGATAACATCTTCAGCCACAGTCTCTCCGTTTAGCCCGGTGATTTTCACTTCGGTGTTGGTTATCGGTTTGCCTTCAATGGCAAATGTGGCGGCGTCTTTGTGTTTTCTGGAAAGGAATTTTACCGGGTCACCGGTTTTTATGGCGTGGCGGTCAATACTGACGCAAGTAAGTTCTTGCTCAGGATCGGGAAAACACACCGCCAGACTGGCTTCGGCCAAACCGTACACAGTATGCATAACAGTGGATTTCAAACCATGCGACGCCATGGTATGTAGGAACTGCTCACATAACTCCACTGAAATGGGTTCGGCGCCGTTGTAGATCAAGCGGACCGGGGAGAGGTCTAAATCATCGGCTTTTTCCGGGGTATAGGATTTTAAGTAGTGTTTATAGCCGAAATTTGGCGAGCTCAATAAAGTTGCCTTGTGTTCACTGGCCTTGGCTAGCCATAACAATGGCCGGCGGCTGAATAAATCCGTAGACATCAAGTATTGGTTTACATTGTACGCCATCATGTTTAAGTGAAAACCGATAATGCCCATGTCATGCGTTAGAGGCATCCAGCTCAAGCTGCGGTCATGCTCATTCATTTTGTCACTGGCGCCTATGCCTTCGATGTTGGCCATCAGGTTGCCATGGGTGAGAACCACGCCTTTGGGTTCGCTGGTGGAGCCGGAGGAGAATTGAATAAACGCAATATCGTTCGCAGTCGCCACGGCTGTTTCGCCCGAGCCGGAAAGCGAGTTGATACGCTCGGCGACAAACGTGATGCCGTCCAATTGCTCCGCGCTAATGTCAAAGTGCAGTTTGGAATCGGGCGACTGCAAAAACTGCTTCAGCCGGTTAAAGGATTTATCGTCCGTGTATATACGGCCGTGATCCAGTATTTTAAGAATTCGAAATAACTTGGCCTTGTGTTCATCGGAAATGCCTACGGCCACAGGTACCGGGATGATGCCTCCTAATAGACACGCCCAAAACGCTTCAACAAAGGATTTGTTGTTGTTAATGAATAGAATGAGATGTTGGTTTTGCCGCAGGCCTTGGTCTTGGAAATGTTTAAGCAACATCAAAGCATGATCGTAAAGCTGCCGGTAGCTGATGAATGTCTCGGCATCGCTGGCTTCAATGAAAGTGATGCCATGGGGGCTTTCGAGTTGATGTTCTAATGCTTCAATGACGGTTGTTAACTGCATGGTGGGTGATGGCGCTCTTTTATAGTAGTTTAAGGGTAATTTTAATTGGTATGTTTTATCAGCTTATTCTTTCTAGTCTATCGCTTAGTGGGTGGTCCAATGGTGTATTTGTAAGCTTTTTTTCCCTACGGCTGTTTTTCTAAAGCTGTTTTTTCCAAAAAGATGAGGTTATCGCAAGCATGCGTGCTGTTATAATCGCGCTATCTTACAAAAAAAGTGGCTTGCGATAAAGAATTGGCCGGGTGCCTCAAGACTATCGTCCCAAGCTTATCCTTTTTTACACACGCTTTTGCGCGAGGATCCCGTGGCACAGTATTCGTTTAAAAAACGTCTGAAAATATTTGTCGGCAAGCATCTGCTGAAACTGGTGGTTCGGTTTTTGTGGGCGACCTGCCGGATCGAACCCGTCACCGGTGAAGAAAATCTGGCGCCATTGCTCGCTGATCAAAAAGCGTTTATCCCGTGTTTTTGGCATGAACTATTGATTTTTGGTGTTTATTACCTGTGGCGTCTGCAACAGCGAGGCGCTAATACTGGATTTTTAGTCAGCCCTTCGGCGGATGGCGAATTGGGCGCCCAGTTGCTGGATTCTTATGGAATCCAGGCTATTCGGGGCTCTGCTACCCGCACCGGCGCCCAAGCCATGCAGGCATTGTATACCGCCGTAAAAAAACAAGGCGTGAGTCCCGCAAACAGCCCCGATGGCCCCAAAGGCCCGGCGCGTGAGTTTAAAGTGGGTACTGTATTATTGGCCCAACTCGCTCAAGTGCCGTTGGTGCCAGTGGCTTATGCCGCTGACAGAGCCTGGCGATTGAGATCCTGGGATAAATTTGTCGTGCCCAAACCCTTTTCACGAATAAAAATTGTGGTGGGCCAACCTATTTATGTGGACAAGAGACTTAGCAAGGAAGCCCAGGAAATCGTAAGACAAGAGGCCGAGACCGCGTTAAATAACGCATTGTATGCGGCTAGCAGTCATTTTCGTTAATGATCCGGCGTCTCCATCCGGCAAAACTGCCGTTGTCTCTCCGCGCAAAAAACTCCTCTGTGGTTAAGATTAAGAGTGTTGTATACTGCGACGTACTATCCCACCGTTACGTGCATATAAAGTGCATGATAAGCGTATAAGTTAAGGACGAGTGTACTGTATCGTATTAAATGTAGATATCAGAACTCTGCAAAACGGCCAAAGCAAGGCGTAGTCCTGTCGCTAAAAGCATAGTTGTGGATCGGCAATAGTGAATTTTCCACGCCCTAATTCATTTTTAAAATTATTATTGTTTGGCTTCGCCGTCGTGGTGATGCCATTGTTAATTGCCCTGGTTTTCGCGGTGATTATCACTGATCGCATGGCCGATCAAAGTCAGCATGCGGTATATAAGTCCGCTCGGGCGACTCAAAATAGCCGTATGCTACTGGAGCAGGTTACGGTTATGGAACGCGCCGCCCGCCAGTTTCACGTGCTTGGCGACAAGGCGTTGTTCAATACCTACCGCGAAGCCCATGAACAATTTGAGAAGACTGTCGGCGAATTGAATAATTTGTTTATCGATCAATCGCTTAAGCAGCAATTAACCGATATAAGTCTTACCGAACAAGCCATTTTGGATAGCTTGCAACGGTATCCCTACAACAGCGAGCAAATAGAAAATTCCGTCGGTGAGTTTGTCTCACTGGCTTCCAAGTCGCGGGAGGTATTGAACGGCAGCCAAACGGTCATCGATCGCGAAGTGGAAGTGATGTACGGATTGGCGTCTAACGCGCAACGTTTGTTTTTCTGGTTTGGCTTGGCGTTGATACCGGTGATGATCATTAGTGTAGTAGGCATAACTTTCGTGATTTCACGGCCCGTGCGGCAAATCGAAGCGGCGATTATGTCGTTGGGCGACGGCAGTTTTGCCGCCCCCATCGCGGTGGTAGGTCCAAAAAATCTGGAGATTCTGGGTGAGCGCTTGGACTGGCTCAGGCAACGCCTGGCCGAGGTGGAGCAGGAAAAAGTGAAGTTTCTGCGCCACGTGTCCCATGAGTTGAAAACACCGTTGACGGCGCTACGCGAAGGAACGGATTTACTGGCCGACGGTGTGGTCGGGCAATTAACGCCGGATCAAAAGGAAGTGGTGACCATTTTGGGTTCCAATACCGCCCAACTTCAAGGGCTGATTGAGGATTTATTGAATTTTAGCCGGGCGCATCTCAAACCGACAGCCTTGGATCAAGACCGGGTGCCACTGGATAAGTTGATGCGCCGGGTGTTGTCGGATCAAAAATTAGCGATAATGTCTAAACAGTTGAATCTTAGAGTAAAATTTGAACCGGTGTCGGTGCGCGGGGACAAGGAAAAACTGCGAGTGGTTTTGGATAACTTGTTGTCTAATGCAGTGAAATTTTCCCCGCGAAAAGGTAAAGTGGAAATCGCAATTCGAAAGCTAGGGACCAACGCTGCGGTGGATATCCGCGATTCTGGTCCCGGTATTCAACCGCGGGAACGCGAACGGGTGTTCGAGGCCTTTTATCAAGGTGAGGCGGTTGCGGAAGGGCATATCAAAGGAACTGGCTTAGGACTTTCTATCGCGCGGGACTATGTTCAAGCGCATGGTGGGCAGATTTCAGTCAACGAAAAGAGCACCAGTGGCGCCCACTTAATGTTGCGTTTACCGATGGAAGTGGTTCAGGGGATTTCATGATAATTATAAAAAGAGGTTTTTTTATATTATCGATAGCCATATTGGTGATCATTCAAAGCGGTTGTGAAATACTCGACAGTTTACGCCAAAAACCCGAAACGGTAACCACGGCGACGGTTGAAACCTCCCAGCCGGAACCGGCTGCTATTATCGAATCGTTTTATGATGAGACATCCACCTGGCGTCCCATATTGCCGCATGAACTGGACGCTCATTTTGAGGAATCCGAAACATTGTTAAAGTTGCTGCGTTATTCACGCAGGCTCGGTGAATTGACGCCTAAGGAATTGGATCACGAATATAAATCCTTTGAAAAACACCCCGAAGAGGAAAAAGCGGCCGTCAATATGCGTTTGCAACAAGTATTATTATTAAGCGCGCCGGCGGCATCGTATCGTGATGACCGGCAAGCAAAGAAAATTCTTACCGATATTATCAATAGCGGGGATAAACGCGGGTTGGTGCTTAGAGAGTACGCGTACAGCTTATTGGTAAATATCGAACAACGGGAAAAAGCGGAACAGCAAAATCTGCAGTTACGCAAAAGCTTGAAGAAAGAAATCGAACGCCGTGAATTATTGGAGCAAAAACGCGATTTGTTGGAGCAAAAATTGGAAGCATTGAAGTCCATAGAAGAAAGTATTACCCAAAGACAAAACACTGTAGAGGAACCGGCGCCATGACACGAGGCAAAACCTTATTAGTGGACGACGATCCGGACTTGTTGCGCTTGATGTCTATCCGCATGAAAGCGGCGGGTTTCGATGTCAGCGCCGTGGAAAGTGCGGAAAAAGCGCTGGCTCAATTACAAGTGGTACGCCCCGATGTGGTGATCACGGACTTGCGCATGGACGGTATGGACGGTTTAGAGTTGTTTCGTACGATACACGACATCAATCCCACCATTCCGGTGATAATTTTAACCGCCCATGGCACTATCCCGGAAGCTGTGGAAGCCACTAAAAAAGGTGTATTCAGCTTTTTATCCAAACCGTTTGACGGCAAGGAACTGATCGAGCAAGTGGATAAAGCGCTGAAAATGTCCGGTGGCCCCAAAGAACAACCTCAAACCGAGGAAAACGCGGAATGGCGCAGCGGCATCATTACCCGCAGCACTATGGTGGAAGATTTGTTGCAGCAAGCGCGCATGATTGCGCAGCAAGATATTAGCGTATTCATACACGGTCCCAGTGGCTCGGGAAAAGAACTCATCGCCAATGCCATTCACAAAGCCAGTCCACGGCGGGACAAGCCGTTTGTGGCCATCAATTGCAGCGCCATCCCCGAGGCGTTGCTGGAATCGGAATTGTTCGGTCATCGTAAGGGCTCTTTCACCGGCGCTATTAAAGACCACAAAGGTTTATTTTTGTCCGCCAGCGGCGGGACGTTGTTGCTGGATGAAATCGGCGATATGCCATTAGCGTTACAAGCCAAACTCTTGCGGGTATTACAGGAAAGTAATGTGCGGCCCATCGGCGGCAACGAAGACATCCCTGTGGACGTGCGGGTGATTTCCGCCACCCACAAAGACTTGGACAAGGCCATGGCCGATGGCACGTTCCGCGAAGACTTGTATTATCGGCTCAATGTGGTGTCTTTGGAGTTGCCGGGATTGAGCAAGCGCCGGGAAGACATTCCCTTGTTAGCAAAGCATTTCTTGAAAATTATTGCCTTGAAAACCAAAAAAGAGCTCAGCGCTTTTTCCGACGAGGCAATGGAACTGCTGGTGGGCGCGCCCTGGCCCGGTAACATTCGCCAATTGCTCAATGTGGTAGAGCAAGTGGCTGTGTTGACTACCTCGCCCATCATTGCTGAGTCGCTGGTGCAGAAAGCGTTGAAAAATCCTTCGCAAAAGATCCTATCCTACGCAGAAGCGAAATCGCGCTTTGAAAGGCAATATTTGTGTCAGTTACTGCAAATCACGTCGGGCAAGGTGAGCCAGGCCGCACGGTTGGCCAAACGTAATCGTACGGAATTTTATCGCCTGCTTAGCCGCCACAACATTGAACCGGCATTTTTCAAGAACAGTGAGTCGCCCGAATCAGAATCTGAGTCCTCTTAACCGGGCTGAATCTCCCTCTATTTTCTGTCGCAGTTTTGCGACAGAAGATAATTAATAACTTTCAATTACTTATCATTTCAATCAAAGAGTGTGTCGCATACCGGCGACATTCTCTTTGCACTTAATCGCGTTCAAGATTCATGAAACTCCATAACCTATTGATATCTATAAAAAATAAAAATTGGCACAACGATTGCTAAATATATAACACAGCCAAGCGTAAAGACCTCTCATCGGCTACGAATGGCTCTCCTTAACCGGAGTAGTAACAACGCGGGTTGCCTCCAGGCGAACATTAGATGCGTCAGCGGTGAGAGGTCTGGCTGTAGCCAGCACAACTTCTACGGCTAGAAACCGAAGTCAGTAGTTGTATTGGCTGTAAGCGACAGGACGCGCAAAGACTATCAGGTTTTTCACAGTTTACTGCAAGCAAACTGTACGGAATATACAGTTCTCTTTCCTTTGGTAATGGAGGGTTGCGCCGGTCCCGTCCTTTTCGCCGGCGCGTTTTTTTTTCCATCTATTTTGCGCTGCCTTTTTTCTTCCTGATTGAATTATTCCCTGGTGTCAGTGTGTCGCATGTAGTGCTTTGCTTACTAAACCCGAAAATTTCCCCGTCTTCCTCTCATAATAGGTCTGCAACTGCTTTGAAGCGTTCGCCAGCTATTTCAAACAGACTTTCTCAGCTAAACCGGCAGTTTTCGCGCATAAAATTTACAGCTTTTTTACTACACGTGGTCAATACACTGTCTATAATTACTCCCTATTAATGCAGCCATTTTAAAATAAAAATAAGTCGTGCAGACTTGGTAGTACGAACACGGAAACTCGTACTCAACAATAAATCTGATTAGCAAGCTCTGTGTGCCTAGTCTCGAATATTGTTACCTTCAGCGTACTGGAAAGAGCGCTCTGAGCATTCGTGACTAGGCCCACTAGGATGGGCCACAAAATCAGTTGCTGAAAAGGACCGATAACCATGCAAGTACGATCGTTTGGTCGTTGCATACTCCGGTTTGTGCTGTGCTTTTCGATCGTCTTGCTATCACCTGTCAAAGCTGAAATTATTTTCACCGCGCCACCGCAGTATTCCGAGGAAATCGCCAGAGAGATCTACGGACCGCTGATTCGTTATTTGGAACTGATCATTGGTGAAAACGTGGTGTTTGAATATCCGTCCGGATGGCGGGAATATTCCAAGAATATGCGCGAAGATCGCTATGACATTGTATTTGACGCACCTCATTTCAGCTCGTGGCGGATGAAACATATCGAACACGAGGCGCTGGTTCGCTTGCCCGGTACGCTGGGTTATTTGGTTGTGACCCATCAACAGGAACAATACATTAACAGTGTGCGGGATTTGGTATCCACGCAAATATGCTCTTTGGCATCGCCGAATTTAAGCACCATGACGGTGTATCGTTTGTTCGAAAATCCGGTATACATGCCACAAATCAAGGAAATCAACGGCACGTTTACCGATGTGTATCGGGCACTGAAGGAAGGTCAGTGTAAAGCGGCGGTATTGCGAGATGTAGACTATGATGTATTGGCGCCGGATGAGCGAAAGAGCATTAAAATCATCGCCAAAAGCGAACCCATGCCGGAGCGTACGATTACTATAAGCCGACGGTTGCGGGCTAAAAAACACATCATTACTATGATGTTGACGTCGGTTGAGGGCTCGCGGGCCGGCGAAAATATTTTTCGTGAATACGGCAAACAACAACAAGAGTTTATTCCTGTTACCCCGGAAGAATACAAAGACCTGGACAGCTTGTTGT
>JASFLF010000091.1:0-8733 GCA_050118235.1 Gammaproteobacteria bacterium
TTCATCGACGGCGTGGAATTGGCCAATGGATTTCAAGAACTAACGGATGCCGGCGAGCAGCGGCACCGTTTTCAAAGGCAATTGGCGCGCAGAGCGCACCAAAACCAAGCACAACCACCCATGGATGAGTATTTGTTGCAAGCTCTCTCACACGGGATGCCGGAATGTTCCGGGGTGGCCCTGGGGTTGGACAGACTCATTATGATCCTGGCGCAAGCGACAGCCTTAAGCGAAATCACGGCATTCCCCATAGGGCGTATATGAGTCTGACAGATATCGATGTTAAAAAAGATGTCGATAAAGTTGACAAGTGACATAAAGTCCAGAATGCCTTGTCTAGTTATTATACAAGCTAAATTGGAGAAAGATTAATCAAAATAAGGTGTTACAAAATTTTTACTGTGCTGGCTTAGAATTTGCTGTTAGATTGTGACAGGAATCGCAAAATTAACGGTGGCAAAAAAAAGAAATCGTCATACAATTTATCATGTATACAACAATAAGAAAAAATTATAGGGACGTTTTCGGTTTAGACAGAATAACAGCAAAATGGGAATGTTAACTTAGCATAGGCAGCAATCAAATTTATTGGGAGATTACCATGGATAATCGCTGGAGTAATCGTAAAGACCTGGATATTACGGTAGACATATATCAGCACGGGGATAAATTAGGCAGCGGCCGTTCCCGTGACGTGGGATTAGGCGGAGCTTATTTGGACACGGTAAAAGCCAAGCATCATCTACGCATTGATAACGATGTCGAACTGATATTTCACCTCTTTGAAGGTCCCAGCGAAGTTAAATACGCTTTACACGCCCGGGTAGTGCGCGTTGACGACGACGGCATCGGGCTGAAATTTCATGATTTTGATACAGGCGTATTTCGCTCGCTGCAGCAAATCATGACTTATAAAGTGGCCGAGGCCGTTCATTAACCTCGTTCAGCCGTAAACTTCTAGCTACTTGCAACAAAACCCACAAAGCGTAACCGCCGTCGAGCGGTTAACGTAATTCTTGCGCTTCGCGCCGTATTTCCTGTTTTTCTCTCCATAACGAATAACAATGGAGACCACAAAAATGTTGGGTATACTGGTCCGCCTCATGACTAATTGCCACGGATAACGGGATTTCTTCCAGGCAAACTTCGCAGGCCACATAATCCGGTTCAATGGGAACGGGTTTGTTGTTCATGGGTACCTCCTTTGCACAAGATTCGTGCAGGCTTATAGAAGAGTTTAGCCCAGAATACTTTTTTTCGCAGACCATTTTTTCGCGGACCGTTGTCGCGCAGAAATTGTATATTGCTGAAAATCGCTTAGGAAACCATCTCGCCCAGTTTTTGCCCGATTTTGACCGGCGTGTCCACCGTCAACTCCCCGGACCAGTGTACGGTGCCTGGTTTAAACACCAAAATTACCGTGGATCCCATATTAAAGCGGCCCATTTCCTGGCCTTTGTTGAAGCGAAACGCGGCGTCGGTGCTATCATAATCCCAACGTTTCAGAAAACCGCCGTGGGGCGGAGTAACTGGTCCGTGCCACACGGTTTCCATACTGCCAACGAACAACGCACCCACTAAAATGACATAAAAGTCCCCCACGGAAGCGCTTTCGAACAAGTTGACTACGCGTTCATTACGGGCGAACAATCGGTTGACCACTCGCGTTGTGGCAGCGCTGACACTGAACAAACGCCCGGGCACATGCAGCATGTGTTTGAGATTACCGTTGAGCGGCATATGGATGCGGTGATAGTCCTTAGGTGACAAATACAGCGTAATAAACGAACCGTTGTCAAATTCCCTGGCCAATTGCTGATCCCCACCGATAAGTTCCAGCAATGAATAACTGCGGCCTTTCGCTTGAAAGATACGGCCTTGTTCTATGACGCCGACCTGACTGACGGCGCCGTCGACCGGTGAGAGCAGGGCGTTCACTTGTTCACAGGCCGGCCGCGCTTCCGATTTTAACGACCGGGTAAAAAAAGCATTGAAATGCTCGTAAGCGGTAGCGTCGCTGTGTGACGCTTCACTCATATCTACCCCGTATTGCTTGGCGAACCAGCTGATTAAAGTATTTTTGATAATGGGGGTGCGAATTCGCGTGATGTAATGCATGGTGTTGCATAGCCAATGGTGCGGGAGCAAAAACTGTGGCCACGCTTTTACATAGTCAATAAGATGTGTTCCATGGTGTTTTTTAGTCATTAAAATAGCCGCTGGTTGGGAGATTAGTGAATAATGGGTACAGCTAACTTGAAAAACAACGGCTACGGTTACAGACCGGTTAGCACAATTTGCTTTAAAAGTTCAAACTTAGTGAGAACGTTAATTTTTTCCACTTGACCGCTCAAGCCCACAAATTGCTCGTTGAAATAACCGATACAATCATTTCGGCAACCACATGAAAAGCAAAAAGGGGAAGATTTAATACAGGCATGAAAAAACTGTTTATTGAGTCGATCCGGTTCAGTCGAATTGTCAACGATTTGAGTTTTAATTATGACAGCTTTTCACTATATAATCACCTCACCACCAACAACCGCTTAAAAAACAACAATGAGCCGATCCTCCGAAGCCGTAACTTTCAGCCATAAAAGTCAGTTAAAAACCGGTATCTTGATCACCAACCTAGGCACGCCCGATGCGCCAACCCCGGCGGCATTGAAGTCCTATTTGCAAGAATTTTTATGGGACAAACGCATTGTGGATTTGCCGCGTCCTTTATGGTGGATGATATTGCAAGTTATTTTATTGATCCGGCCACGCGCCTCGGCGAAGAACTATCGTAAAGTCTGGACCGATTCGGGTTCACCCTTGTTATCCATTTCTCAAAAACAGTGCGAGGCCATTGGTCAACGAATCGCCGAGATGAATGAAGCGCCGGTCGTCGTGGAATTGGGCATGCGTTACGGCAATCCTTCAATTAAACACGCCTTGCAAAAACTCCGGCAAGCTAATGCGCACCGCGTGCTGGTGTTTCCCTTGTATCCCCAATACTCTTCCAGCACGACAGCATCGACGTTCGATGCGGTTGCGCAAGCGGTCGCCGATTGGCGTTGGGTGCCGGAGTTTCGATTTATCAATAGTTATCATGACGACCCGCGATATATAGACGCACTGGTCAACAGTATCCAAGAATCCTGGCAACAAAACGGCCAGTCGCAAATGCTATTATTTTCTTTTCACGGCACGCCCAAACGGTTTCTGACCACAGGCGACCCTTACCATTGTCAGTGTCAAACCACCGCTCGCTTAGTCGCCGAGCAATTAGGTATTGTTGAAAGCCGTTGGCAGGTGACGTTTCAATCCATATTCGGCCGCGAGGAATGGTTGCAACCGTATACCATCAACACATTGGAGACGCTGGCCCAATCAGGAGTAAAAAGCGTGGATGTAGTATGCCCCGGATTCTCCGCCGACTGTCTGGAAACCCTGGAAGAGATCGAAGAACAAAATCGTGAGGCGTTTATTAAAGCCGGCGGCGAGCAGTTTCACTACATTCCGGCGCTGAACGATCGTCCGGATCATATTGATGCTTTGATGGGGCAGATCCACAGACATCTGAGCGGTTGGCTGGATTTGTCCGAACCGTGGGATGCTAAGCGTCACGAGCAAATCAATTCGGATCGTGAGAAACGCGCCATAGCGCTGGGGGCCAAACAATAAATCAATCAATTCCTCAAATGCAAACCGTACAACCTGGATTGCAGTTTTAGCAGCAGCTTACTATTTCACCACTAAGCCACGGAGGATTTAATAAAGCTTGTTCTTCGCGTTCTTCGTGCCTTCGTGGTTAACTACTATTCTATTTTTTACGAGTCAGATATTGATTGATATCGTCAAAAAACAATCCCGGGTCTACCCGGGCGTCGTTCAAACTGACGCCCCAGTGTAAGTGGGGGCCGGTCACACGGCCGGTTTTCCCCACGGCGCCAATGGTTTCGCCCTGGCCTACACTTTGCCCCGGTTTGACGTTGATTTTAGACATGTGGCAATACATGGTGACCAATCCATTGCCGTGATCAAGAAACACCGTGTTGCCGTTGAAAAAATAGTCTCCCGTGGAGATTACCGTTCCGGCCATGGGGGCAACGATGGGAGTGCCGGCGGGTGCTGCAATATCGATTCCGCTATGGGGCTTGCGGGGCTGTTTGTTGAAAAACCGGCGTAGGCCAAACGGGCTGCTCAAGCGGCCTTTGACCGGTAGCACGAATTGGGTGGGCAGTTGACTGGACTCGGACCAAAGCGCCAGCGCATTTTGGATTTCCTGTTTTTCTTTACCGATGCGTTCCATGTCTTTTTTATTGGGATTCACTTTTCGCTTGTTTTTGATTTTTATGTGTTGAGTCTGGTATTTTTTGTCCTTTATTTGAAACGACACCTGCTGATTGCCGTTTATGGTGTTGACGGATAAGTGTTGTTTACCCACTTTTGCTTCCAACGGAATCCCGGTAATGGCAACCCACGAATGGGGGGCGTCGTCATTGGGGGCGACCATGACGCGCTTGTCCTCATAGTACACTTGCGGAGGTGTACCGGAATTCATCGGCAAAGGTACTACAGCAATACCGCCAGGCACCGGATTGTGGCGAGGCAGGTTGATCGACCACCCCAGGGTGGGGATGAGTAAACAAACAAGACAAAAAACAGGAATAAACGCCACTCGTAAACTTTGGATCATTTTATGACTCTACTCTTTATTTCGATAATGTTATTTCGATAATGGTTTCAGTATTGATTTCGGCTGTGATTTCGACTGTGGTTTCGAGAAAGAATTCGACAGGTTTTGCTCGGGCAGCAGTTTTTCAACTGTGCAAATGATTTTCCCTTGCCCCAATTGGGTTTCAATATACGTGCCGATTTGCACATCGCTCGCTTTGCGCACGATCGTCTCATCCGGCAGTTTCTTCACGATAGCGTAGCCCCGACCCAGAGTGGCCAAGGGGCTTACCGCCTCCAGGGCGCGGGCGGTTGCGGCCAGCTGTTGCTGGCGGTTGTGGTAAACATGCTGCATCGCCCTGTGTAAGCGTTTCACAATCGACGCGGTGAGCTGGTTATACTGGGATAAACGGATGCGCGGCGAATATTGTTCCAATCGTGCTTGAATGGTTGCCAACATGCCTTGATGGTGCCGTATGACGGTTTTTTGCGCGTTGACGAGGCGCTGTTCCAATTCATCCGTGCGCTGGGCCTGGCTTTGCAGCTTGCGGCTGGGGTGTTGCAGGCGTTTTACTATCCAAGACAACTGTTGCTTGCCGGACTGCAACTTGCGGTTTATCAACAGAGTTATTCGCTGCGCAAAGTCTGCATAAATCGCCTGCCAATCGTCAGCGGCGGGCACGATGAGTTCGGCGGCCGCCGAAGGAGTAGGCGCCCGCATGTCCGCCACAAAATCGGCTATGGTGAAATCCACTTCGTGGCCCACTCCCGACACAATGGGTATGGCGCTGTCCACGATAGCGCGCGCCAGTGGCTCGTCGTTGAATGCCCACAAGTCCTCCAGCGAGCCCCCGCCCCGACACAAAATCAACACATCGCATTCTTGACGACGGTTGGCGGTGTGGATGGCGGCCATGACTTCTTTTGGGGCCTTGTCGCCTTGCACTGAAGTGGGATAAATCATCACCGGGATGGCGGGAAAGCGGCGTCTTAAGACACTTAATACGTCGCGAATGGCGGCGCCTGTGGGCGAGGTGATCACGCCGATGCGTTGGGGCAGGCTGGGAAGTGGCAGTTTTCGCTGCCGGTCGAACAAGCCTTCGGCGGCGAGGCGTTTTTTCAGCAATTCGAATTGCAATCGCAACGCACCTTCGCCAGCGGGCTCCATATGATCGACAATGAGTTGGAACTCGCCGCGCGGCTCGTACAAACTCACCCTGGCGCGCGCCAGCACATGTTGACCGTCTTTGGGTTGAAATGCCAGAAACCGATTGCGCATTTTAAACATCGCACAGCGCACTTGCGCCCCACTGTCTTTCAGGGAGAAATACCAGTGGCCCGAGGCCGGCCGCGCCAAATTGGAAATTTCCCCTTCGACCCAAATCAAGGGAAAGTTCGCCTCCAAAATTTCCCGCGTTAACTGATTCAGTTCGGAGACGGTGAGAATTTGGCGGGATGGAGTACGGTTGTCTTGGGATTCAGGCTCTAACAAATCCAATACCGGTGTTTGTATTAGTACACAAGAATGTCAGAGTGTAATACGGAAAAAGCAGGCCATGCCTGCTTTTTCCGTCGTGTTGCTTAGGAAGGTCGATTTAGAATAACCAAGGACCGGCATTTTTCTGACCAACAGCTTGTTGGTAGCCCATTTCACCTTCGAATTTTGCTTTTTCAGCCAATTTTTTTGCGGTTTCAAGATCGCCTTTGCTTAACGCGGCTTTGGCTTGTTTTAAGTATTTACCGCTGCTGTCACGCCACTCGCCGTCCACGGAGGCGGCTTTTTTGATCGCAGCATCGGCTTCTTTAATCAATTGCTCGATGTCAGAAGAGCCACCCGCTTTCGCCATGTCCTCTGAACCACCGGTCGAGCCACATGCACTTAACAAAGATAACGTCAGTAGGCTTGCACATACAATCGCTGTTTTTCTCATCAAATCTCCTCCTCTGATCTTCTACGATGATTTGTCGTTATAGATGAATTTTATAAACACTGAATCAGTATAGCGTCTTGTTTGGGCTTGCGTCTACTTTTGTGTCCTATGGGATGCCTACCCAACAACATAGTTAAACCTCTGTTTACCACCCCCGTCAACCCCGATGTGTACCAAACATAGGTTTACCAAACACACCGCAATCTTTATAATGCGCAGCCTATCAAATCAATATCTTGTAGAGATCCCCTTTATGCGCATTGTTCAGGAAGCCCTCACCTTTGATGATGTATTACTCCTACCAGCCCATTCCACGGTGTTGCCCAAGGATGTGTCCCTCAACACCCGATTAACCCGGGGAATTGAGTTGAAAATCCCATTGATCTCCGCTGCCATGGATACGGTAACCGAAGCGAGACTGGCCATCAGTATGGCTCAGGCCGGCGGTATAGGGATTATTCATAAAAATATGAACGGGGAAGAGCAAGCCCAACACGTCAGCAGGGTGAAAAAATACGAAAGCGGCGTGATCAAAGATCCCATTACTGTGCCGCCCAGTACCAGCATCCGGGAAGTCATGCAATTGACACAGTCCAGTAATATTTCCGGTGTTCCGGTGGTGGACGGTGAGGAGCTTGTGGGTATTGTGACGGCCCGCGATTTGCGTTTCGAAACTCGCTACGACAATCCCGTGACCAGTGTGATGACCCCGAAAGAACGCCTGGTCACCGTCAAAGAAGGCGCCAGCAACGAAGAAATCGTCAGTTTATTGCATGCTCACCGCATTGAGAAAATTCTGGTGGTCAACGATCAATTCCAATTACGCGGCCTGGTGACGGTAAAGGATATTCAAAAAGCCGAAGAATTCCCCAATGCCTGCAAAGACGGATACGGCCGCTTGCGGGTGGGCGCCGCTGTGGGCACCGGCGGGGGCACGGAAGAAAGAGTGGCGGCACTGGTGTCCGCCGGCGTGGATGTATTGGTGGTGGATACCGCCCACGGGCACTCCCAAGGCGTTTTGGACCGGGTGGCCTGGATCAAAAAGCATTTTCCCGAAGTGCAAGTGATCGGTGGCAATATTGCCACTGCCGATGCGGCGTTGGCGCTCAAAGACGCCGGCGCTGATGGCGTAAAAGTGGGCATCGGTCCTGGCTCGATCTGCACCACCCGCATTGTCGCCGGTGTGGGCGTACCGCAAATTACCGCAGTGGCCAATGTGGCCGAAGCGCTTAAAGATTGTGATGTGCCGGTGATTTCCGATGGTGGCATCCGTTATTCAGGAGACATTTCCAAAGCTATTGCGGCCGGCGCCCATAGCGTAATGATAGGCAGCATGTTCGCCGGTACCGAAGAGGCGCCGGGGGAAGTGGAGTTGTACCAAGGGCGTTCTTATAAATCCTATCGTGGTATGGGATCTCTAGGGGCCATGACTCAGAAACAAGGTTCCAGCGACCGCTATTTTCAAGAAGGCAGTCAAGCGGACAAGCTGGTACCGGAAGGCATAGAAGGGCGGGTGCCATTTAAAGGGCCCCTAAGTAATGTAGTCCATCAATTATTAGGAGGACTTCGTTCCAGCATGGGATACACCGGTTGTAAAAATATGGACGAAATGCGCACCAATACCCAGTTTGTGCGCATTACCAACGCCGGCGTCGGCGAGAGCCACGTGCACGATGTGCAAATTACTAAAGAAGCGCCTAATTACAATGTATAGGCTTATCGATCGATGAGTATCGAATCCCAATAACGACAACACAGGTTTTCCCCATTGACCGTCAATAAAGACATTCACGCCCATAAAATACTCATTGTTGATTTCGGTTCTCAATACACGCAACTGATCGCCCGGCGTGTGCGCGAGGTGGGCGTTTATTGTGAGATCCATGCATACGATCATGTGGACGAAGATTTTATAAAAGCCTGGGGCCCCAAAGGCATTATTCTTTCCGGCGGCCCGGAGTCGGTTAACGTCTTTCAACCGCCTCGCGCCCATCCTGAAATATTCAAAGCGGGAGTGCCTGTGCTGGGTATTTGTTACGGCATGCAAACCATGGCGGCGCAGCTTGGCGGCACCGTGGAAAGCGAAGGTCATAGCGAATTCGGCTATGCTCAGGTGCGTGCGCATGGTCACTCCAAGTTG
>JASFLF010000092.1:0-8696 GCA_050118235.1 Gammaproteobacteria bacterium
AAACCGTCAATGTCACGCAAGAAATCCGGACCTTTAATGCCTGCCGCCCACACGGTTATGCCGGCGGGAATAAAATCACCTTTAGCGGTCTTTACCCCGTCTTTGGTGACTTCAACCACCCGCTCATTGACATGGATTTGCACGCCCAATTTCTCCAGGCTGATACAGGTTTTTTCCATGACCGGTTCGGGCAACGCCGGTAAAATACGCGGTCCCGCTTCTATGATGTGTAATTTAATATCCTGTTCCGGATGGAGTTCATCCAGACCATAAGCGGAAAGCACCCGAGTCACGGTGTGCAATTGTGCCGCCAGTTCCACACCCGTCGCTCCCGCGCCTATGATGGCCACGCCTAATTGTTCGTCCGGCCGGCGCTTGTGAGTATGCAGATACAACATTCTATTTAGCAAGTGTTGTTGAAACCGCTGCGCTTGATCCAAAGTATCCAAAAACAAACAATGCTCTTGCACGCCTTTAATACCGAAGTCGTTACTCACACTGCCCACCGCGATGACCAGGCTGTCGTAATGAAAACTGCGCTGTGGTATTACCTCCTCGCCTTTTTCGTTTAGTGTTGGCGCAACAATAACCAAGCGATTGCGCCGGTCCAGCCCGCACATCTTGCCCAAACGAAACCGGAAATGGCGCCAGCGGGCTTGCGCCAGATATTCCAATTGCTGATCCCCAATACTCAGGGAACCGGCGGCCACCTGATGCAGCAAAGGCTTCCACAAATGGGTTCGCTTGGCGTCGATGAGGGTAATTTCCGCTTTACTTTTACGTCCCAAACCATCCCCCAGCTTTGTGGCAAGTTCCAGGCCGCCTGCGCCGCCACCCACTATGACGATTTGATGTTTGTCAGCCAATTCAACACTCCTGATAGGTTGTTTTAACAATAGTAGATGCTTTCGCCGGCTGCAATTCGTTATGCGGCTTTTGTTGTTTATATTGATCGGCTATCGAGGCATAAAAAATGACTTGAGAATTAAATTTAAAATATGGCACGATAGACACGGTCAGGAACTTGTATTCGTGGTATTCGCTCCGCGGAGAGTTCATGGTTGAATTGCTTTAATAATGTAATAATAAAGCCCGTCACTCGATCTACCAACTGCATTATGTGGCTGAGTGGTCAAGATAAAGAAAAATGATATTAGGAATAAACATGGAAAAAGCAAATGAAATCCACGAGTGCGGAAATCTGCCAAAACAAGGAATTCAAATCGTTCGTGAAAGCGACAACATAATTAACGGGCCAGAAAAAACTTGGATACTCAATATATTCAGAGAAGCCTCAGAACAAGACATTGAAGAGAACCACTATTTAGAATGTGTAGGTGATTTGATCTGGTGCACCTCTGTAGAAATCACACATTGCCCATACTGTGGCCGCAATTTATATGAAAGTAAAAAAACAATGGAAGTGGTTAAATTCACACACTTAGATCTTTCCAGTTGGAAATCCAAGCGCATGTAACTGATTTTATGAAATCGGTCAGGGAAAAACCGCAAAACATCACGGCAACTCGAACAAAATGATACAAGCAATTGTGAAAACGATGTAATTCTAAAAAGCAGTAACAATACCGACACCCACCGCTTGACCACCTTCACGAACCGCAAAGCGCAAGCCTTTGCGCAATGCTATTGGCACTGCAAGGCGCACGTCCACAAGCGTATGCTCACCCGGTAATAACTGCGTTTGTTCGGGGGGCAACGTGATAGTACCGGTGACATCCGTAGTGCGAAAATAGAGTTGTGGTCTATAACCGCTGGCTATGGCGCCAGTCCGCCCGCCGTCCTCACTTGTAAGCAAATACATAACCGCCTCAAAGTGTGATCCGGCTTTAATTGTACCGGGCGCAGCCAACACTTGACCTCGCTCTATGTCATCACGACTCACATCAGCTAATACGACGCCGACATTGTCACCCGCTTGACCCTTGTCTAATAATTTACGAAACATCTCTATACTAATGACCGCAGCTGTACGAGTGGGTTTTATACCGACAATCTCCACACGATCACCCACCGACACAATTCCGTCTTGTATTCTTCCTGTCACAACGGTTCCTTTGTCTTTGATGGTAAAAACATCTTCGACCGGCATCAGATACGGTTTGTCTGCAAGCCTCGGGAGTGTCGGTATCGTGGAGTCGATGGCGGCCAGCAATTGTTGCATCGCGTCTAACCCTCGCGGGCCTTGCTCACCTTCGAGGATTCTTTCTGTATCGCCTATAATGAGCGGCACTTCGCGGAACCCCGCCTCGGACAAATAAGATTGCAACTGTATTTTTAACGTATTTACATCGCCACGCCCATCGGTGTCAATGAACGCGACCAAAGAATCAGGGCCTATTCGTTCAATCAACTGCAGTTGTTCACGCACCTCCTCAGTGATACCTTCTCGGGCGGAGACGGCTAACACTACACCTTCAGCACTCACCTCGCCAGTGAACATCGCTTTGATAAAATCCGATTGTGCAGTGAAATGCGCATTGGCATAATGTCGTTTGAATGTAATGTATTCTACACGCCATAGTCCCATCTCCAGGCCGTGGCTTCGTTCGGTGTGAGACTCCATAAAACAAGACGGCGAGAAATAATCCGCTAATCCATCTTGATACAAACGATAGGTGATCGCCGAACTGAGCCGCGCTCGCAATGCTTGTGGATGACCAACGGTGATTAAGTTGGTATGTGGCAAGTGGCCTGGCGGTTTGACAATTTTTTCCGGTTTTAGACGGATACATTCCCCGCTTGCAACCGGCACAGTCGCCTCTGGAACTTTCGTAGCGACCGGTTCTTGGATTACTTCATCGCTGGCCGGCATCCACAAAATCGGCACAGGTACAAAAACCAAACTAATCCAACTTATCGCCAGACGCTTGCGCCAGACACCGATCCTGGTGGCAATTTTATCCACAATGGCCGAACTCACCGTCTCGCGCAGGTATCGCTCTAGGTTGTTCGCATTGATCCGCCGCTCGTTGTGTTCCTCCAGCCAATGTGCGAAACGAGGCACTGTCGCGTCGGCCAGCTGTTGTTTGAGCCCCTCCACCGCTCTTTTAACCAACTTATTGGCTATCGCTTTTATAACGTCATTAGAAAACAAGTCGTCTATCAGTCCCCTCAATGTGTCGCTAAAGCGCTCCTCGAAAGACTCCATATCGATCTCTATATCGCATAGCGGTGAGGCGTTGATTTTTTCCTCGATGATGGGCGCCAACCATTGATTGAGTTGGATGTTAAGTTCCGGGAGTTTTTTCGACAAAGCACCAAATACCGGCCATAAAAAACCAAGCGCCAGCCCAACACCGACACCCATTATGGCGATTACTGAGCCGGCAACCAAACGTTGTGGAATCCGGGTGAAAAGATCAGCCAAATTCGACACCTCGCCGCTGGCGTAAAGCGCAATCATTGCAGGAACTGTTGTCAAAAGGCCTAATGCGACACCGAGCAATACGGCGCGGCCGACTACGCCCGCAGTGAAAACCTTAAGTGGAGAGATCAATAATTGGTGGTGAGATTGGATTTCCGATTCCGACATCGCAGTTTCCTGTTGTGGTTAAGCACAACACTTTGACAATTCCTGCACACAGTTCATCACGTAAATCCCGCTAAGAACAAATTGCCATTCTGTCAGTTTAGACTAGCTTTGGCTTTGCCGTGACTAATAATCAAGCAAAATGAGTTGTTTTAGCGGTGCGCCTCCTTTTCACTGTAATGGATGCAGAGAAAACCGTATGTACCAATCATAAGTTTAGTAGAAAATCTATCACCAGGAAGTACCCTATGACTAATCCAATAGCTTATCTCGTAATGATTTTCTATAAGTATTCAATGGATTAGGAATATAATTGCCTCACTCTATCCGACGTGATTGTTTAATTCACAATGCAACAACCTGAACCAGTTTGTCGAATGCTATAATTTGCAAAACAGACATGACCGCGTAGACACCTGGGTCGGTGATAAGAAATGTCGGTCAGAATCCCTGATCGCTAATTGAAAGGAGTGACAAATGGCTAATTTGGAAGATTTTGGAAAACAAACCTATTTTGAAAATCATGGTTACACATGGGATCATCGCTATGAGGCTTATATAAACAAAGAGGAGTGGAAGATATTTACCAAGAACTATATTGACGATCACCCCTTCGATATTCTCCTAGCCAAATTTAGTGAAGAATCAACCCCCAACCATTGGAAAATCTACTCCAATACGGAATCAGAAATCGATATTCACAACATTCACAAACACTACGGTGCTGGTTAAGGGAGCGGGTTCGAGAGATAGCTCAGGTTTCATGAAGAGATTGGATTATTACTGAGGCGACTCCCTTGAAAAGGTTGGGATTGCAACTCCTGTTTCCCAGTTAGTTTCTGTACTACAAAGGAAGACTAGCCCGCATTTCTCACCAGGATAGCGGGAGTAGGCCGTTCTCGGCCATCCCTGGCCTTCACGGCATTAGTGCGTCCTGTACATCGCGCAGGATTACGTCCTTTGTTCCCTGCGATAATCTCTTTTACAAATTTACTGCCGCCTGGTGAGAAATTCGGGCTAGTCCTGCGAGACAGTAAAATAAAAGATCGCCCCTTTTCCCGGTTCCCCTTCCGCCCATATTCTGCCGCTGTGACGTTGTATGACACGCGACACTGTCGCAAGACCGATCCCGGTTCCGGGATACTCATCGTTGCCGACCAGTCGTTGAAATGCGCCGAACAGTTTATCGGAATATTGCATATCAAAACCGATGCCATTGTCGCGAACGAAATAAACAGTTTTACCATCCATTGTCATGGCGCCAAATTCTATCCTGGCCGATGGATTTTTTATCGTGTATTTCCACGCGTTGTCTATTAAATTGTCCACCACGATGTCCATCAGCGCCACGTCAGCATAGATAGACAAATCCGGCTGCACAATAAACTCCACCCTGTGAAGCGCATTGCCGGTGTCCAGTCGGCTTATCGCCAACTCCACCTTAGCGCTCAAATCAATTTTCTCACGCACAATTTTACCGCGGTTGATTCGCGACAAATTCAGTAAATCATCGATTAAGGCGCCCATGCGCTGAGCCGCCAGACGCATGCGCCGAAAATTGGATTTTCCCTCTTCATCCAGAAAATGCTCACATTTTTCCATAAGCAGGTAACTGTAACCATCAATCGCTCTTAGTGGCGACCTAAGATCGTGGGACACCGAATAGGAAAATGATTCCAGTTCATCTATCGTGGTTTGCAACTCCCGGGTACGCGCCGCAACCATTTCCTCCAGATGATCACGATGACCATGCAGTTCCTTGTTGCTGCTCTCAAGATCCAGCTGAGTACGAATCAGGTTGTTGGTCATGTTATTAAACGTAGCCGCAAGTTCTCCTACTTCATCATTGCTTTCGATTTTCGCCCGATGGGCGAGGTCACCTTCGTTAATCCCATTCGCCACCTTAGTTAATTCAACGATGGGCTTGCTGATAATGCTAGCCAAAGCGTACGACACCCAAACAACGAAAAACATCACGCCCAGCGTTATGATCACAATATACTTGATCAACACCGCAATGGGCTCGAATGCTTCCTGTTCGTCAATTTTGACAACCAATCCCCAATTTGTTTTGTTGATATAGTTGGTAGCTGCCAATACTTCCTGTTCCCTGTAGTCCACCGCTTTGGTTAACATTGGTTTTTGCGACATAGAATTTTGAGACAAGTTTTTTGGAGACGGGTTTTTTTCCGACAAGGCCATCACCAGCGGCCTCGTCCCATTGTTAATATCAACTTTACGACGCAAGGCAGCCGCCTTGTCAAATCGTGCGGGCATTAAAAATACCACGCTTTGACCATCTTGACTTTTTTCGCCCAATAGGGTTTCCCCGGTTTTACCCAACCCTGAATAGTCACTTACCGAGGAAACAATATTGGCCGCGTCAGCTTCAATCAACAAAATGCCAATAAGGGTATTGTTAAGCCTCAACGGCCCCGATAAATACTGTTCTAATCTATTTTTAGTATCCAGAAAAAATTGTCCGGCATTGCGTTTTTTATGCGCGCCACGAAAAAAATCATAGTGGCTGTAATCCCTCGACATCCTGGAAGAATCCGTGGACACAATAACACGGCCTGTTTTATCGAGAATGGAAATTACATTAAAACTACTGATGGACCCGAGTGCATCGTTAAGAATTCGTTGCAGTCTCTCAAAATCCTTATCATTTTCAGAAACCAGATAATTGTTCAAGCTGATTCGCAATTGTGTTCTGCTTGACACCAGGCCGATACGTTCGAGATTTTGCTCAACGATACCTTCGATGCGATGTTTCTGCAGCGATGATACGGATTCAAGGTGGTTCAACACTTCATTTTTCAGGACACTTTTTGCATAAAAATAAAAAAAAGAGGATATAAATATTGACGCCAACAGGGATAAAGTGAGGTAGGTCAGGGTAAGTTTTATCCTTATCTTCATAAATTAAAACTATAGCTGACCCACACCCAAATTGACACCTACTTACTTACTTAGGACATCGCAAATTTTTTAATATTTTGTCAGGAGAGGAATATTTCATGATGCCAATTGACGACCACTCCTTCGATATTCTCCTAGCCAATCTTAGTGAAGAATCAATCCCCAACCATTGGAAGATTTACTCCAATACGGTATCAGAAATAGCTATAAACAGTATTTATAAACACTACTGTACTGATTAGGGGTACTGGTTCGAGAGATAGCTCCGGTTTCTAGAAGAAATTGTATTGTGGATCGTTTTCGTTCACCCTATTGTTGAGACAGCAAATGGCTGACCCGATACTGCTACCTTCAAAAATTCAAACCACCCAATACGTTCCTCTAACCCTCCTCCTTCCCATCTCTAGCAAAAGTCCACAGAAGTTAGTCTGTATTCGTGGCACACAATAACCGCCACCTTCGCCCCTATAACGACAGCAGTATCGTTGTCAAAGAAAAGCGGCCACTTGGGCCGCTTATACAGTAAACAATGCGAGCTTGTTATTGCGATATTAGTTTATTCTTTCAATTGTAATTTTCGCAACCGGTCCCAGCCAGCGATGAGACTCATCTAAAGCCGAGGTAGCCAGGCCGTCATCAGCTGTTACCACACCGCTGTGAACCGTTACAAAATTACCCAAGTCATCGCGAACGCCATTGAATCCTTCGCCATCGCCACTACCATCGCCATTGGTATCCGTGGCTGGGCCAGGCATGGTGGCAATCGTTTCGGTATTCGCTTCAGTTCCTGCATCGTGTGCCAGGATTAAACGCGACATTGATTCCCCCACAGCAAGACCGCTAACATCCCACGCAATCAAACCGGCAAAGGCATCGTTGGTATTCGCCAACATCGTTGCCGCTGTGAGATGCAGTTGGCCAATCGCGTTATCGAGTTCTTGCTGATCGTGCGTTGTTACTGTCAAGGTCACAGTCTGGCTTGCGCCAGGACCAAAAGGGGCTGTGCCGCTGTTGCTGGTGATCACACTCAAATCAGCATCAGCTTCGGCCAGAAATGCGGTTGGTGAACCGCCTTCCGCAAGCTGTTCCAGCCCCTCTGACGCGGCATGACCCACATTCCATGCCTCGTATCCCGGTCTATGCAAAACGCTTGCGACAGGGGTTAACGGCTGGCCATTGGTCACATTTGTCACGGTTACCTCATAGCTTGCTGATACGCTGAAATCATCAATTGTCAAATCAGGATCATCATCACTATCACTACATGCGGAAAGCATTAGCGCTGCTGACAGAGACGCTGACAATGCCAGACATTTAAGTAAGAGTTTCTTATTCATAAGGTTTGCCTCCGCAGCTTAGTTAACTGTGACAACCACTCTAGCCACGGGATTTTGCCAGCGGTGGATTGAACTGTCCAAGTCACTTGCACCACCTAGTATGCCGCGGTGGACATGAATCATGGTATTGCCATCATTGCCACTCGCCGCGGTACCACCTGATCCTGCCATACCGCCCGGATCGGCTGGAATACCTGCCGTTGAGGTATCACAACCTGTGGACATAAGCTCATCATTTGCTTCTGTACCTGCATCGTATGCATTCATATAAAACGTATAAGTACCTGGCTCACTATCAATGTGCACTGAATTCAAACCAACAAACGCATCATTGGTCGGTAAAATCATGGCGACCACTGATAGATGAGTATCGCCCATTGCTGTCGTCAGTGTCGTTGTGACACTAGCCCCGGGAGCCAGAGGTCCGCCGTTGGGATTTTCAACAATACCCTGCTCCATAGGGTCAAAAGTAGTTGTTAATTCGCTTAAGTCACCGCATTCGGCCATTAATTCAATGCCTGGATAAGTAGCGGCTGACTCGCCTACCTCGAACATGTGCGTATCGTGGTCATGCGAAGCAACCAGCAGTGGCGTAAAATAATTGCCGTTGGTTAAGTTAGTAACGGTAACATCCCAGGAAGCCGCTTGTGCCGTTGCAGCACTACCGAGCCCGAGCGCACATGCAAATGCGAGTAACGATAATTTTTGCCTCATATTGTTCCCCTCTCTATTCATGAAAATGTTATCAATGCAGGGAATACCCCCTGAAAATGATTACGTAGATTCGCAACGAGACGAATCACAGGAACAAACTTAGGCAGGAAAACTCACGCAGGTATCACCGATTTATCACAAAAGTGTCACAATTACGGATTTGTATTGTCAGT
>JASFLF010000093.1:0-8642 GCA_050118235.1 Gammaproteobacteria bacterium
CCAAATTCCAGAAACTGAGTGATGGTTTGCGAGTCAATCGATTCTATATCGGAGGATGATTTACTAGTCATCCGACTCGTCGTCATCACCAGTATCACGTCTTGGCACGGTCAATGGATCCGCGGTAATCGGACGATATATTTCCACTCGGTCGCCTTCTTTTAATTTAGTCTCCAGTTTGCAAAATTTGCCAAAAATACCCACTTTTTGATTTTCCAGATTCACTTCAGGAAATAGCGCGAGAATTTTGGATTGCGTAATGGCATCCATAACCGTTGAATCATCGGGTACACTCAATTCAAGCCAAATTTGTTTTTCAGGTAATGCGTAAGCCACCGAGATTTGCATGTTCGTTACCTATGTTTCTATTTAGCGTTGTCCAGCGCCATGTCGTTATTTAATACGGGTAGTTCATTGATGTCTTGTTTGGCGGTCCGCGCATCGAGCAACCGTTTGCCGGCTAGAATAAATCCCAAAACAATAAATGCGCCGGGCGGTAGTATCATCAACAGGAAACCTCTGTAGTCGGGGATAATGGTCAATTCTATGACTGAGAATATATCGCCAAACATCAATGAGGCATTGGCAAACAAAGTGCCGCTACCCAGGATTTCTCTGGTCGCTCCTAAGATCACTAATGCCAGAGTGAATCCCGTACCCATCATTAAACCATCCAACACCGAAGCCGGCATGGGTTGACGAAATGCGAAGGATTCCGCCCGGCCCAAAATGGCGCAATTGGTAACAATCAAGGGTATGAACAAGCCCAGGACTTTGTATAACTCGTGTAAGTAGGCGTTCATAAACATATCCACTAAGGTCACGATACTGGCAATTAACAATACAAAAACCGGTATGCGCACTTCGGGTGTGATCATGCCGCGAGAAACCGAAACGATAAAGTTTGAAGCAATCAACACGGCGGTTGTGGCAATGCCCATGCCTAAACCGTTAGTCGCCGTTCCCGTTACCGCCAGCAATGGACACAATGCCAGCATTTGCGAGAACACCACATTGTTGTCCCATAGGCCGTCGCGGACGATTTGTTGATATTGATTAGCCACTGGACTTTCCTCTTTCAATAACTCTCGTTTGTGTTTCGGTTTGCAGTTTGCCTTTGTTTATGTCCTTTGCCTCAGCCGCTGGTTTTGTAGCGGGTGATGATTTCTGAACACTGGGTTTGTCGGGCGGTTCGCTGGATGTTTCAGAGTTTGGCGGTTTTGTCTCTGCCAGTAACACGGCTTGATTGGCTTTAAATATTTCCAGGCCGGTTTTTATGGCTTTTACTACCGCTCTGGGTGTAATCGTTGCGCCGGTGAATTGGTCGAAATAGCCGCCGTCTTTTTTAACTTTCCATTGCGCTTCACCGGGGCTGGCGAGCGACAATCCGTCAAAGCTGAATATCCAGTTGCTTTTTTCCGCTTCGATTTTGTCGCCCAGTCCGGGTGTTTCCGAGTGAGACAATACCCTGGCGCCCAGTAATTCGCCTTTGCGATTGATTCCGATCATGACTGTTATAGCTCCGGAGTAGCCTTCACTGACCATTTCAAAGGCCACAGCCACGACTTTATTGTCGGAACGGGCTATATGCACAGTCTTGGTCTCATCGTTAATGTGTAACTGGACCACGTCACCCAGCAAGTCATTGGTATACATATCCGGATGAATGACTTGCGACAATGAACGCTTAACGTCTTCAGCCCGGCGCAGCTCGATGTCGGCATAGGTTTGTTTGTTGCCGATCACAATAAGCGCGCTGGTAATCATCGCCATTCCGCCTAACAACATAGCGTGATAAGCGGTGCGCTGGCGAAAACTGGGATTGGCAACGCCTCTACCGTGAATCACGATGCGCTCCTTTCACTATTTTCTTTAATCGCGAGCGGTTCGCCTTTACGGTTGCGGCCGTAAATTCTTGGCCGTACATAGTGATCAATGAGCGGAGTGGCGGCGTTCATTAACAGTACCGCGAAGCCAACGCCTTCCGGAAAGGAGCCCCATGAGCGGATGACAAAGACCAACGCGCCACAGCCAGCACCGAAAATCAGTTGTCCGGCGCGGGTACTGGGCGAGGTCACCAAATCCGTTGCGATAAAAAACGCACCCAACATCAATCCACCACTCAGCAAATGAAATAACGCATCGGGGTAAAGCTCGGGGGCGAAGAAATGACATAGCGTGGCCAGTAATGCAACTGTTCCTAACATTGCCACTGGAATATGCCAGGTGATAATGCGCAATGCGATTAGAACCAACCCGCCTAACACAATCAATAGAGCGGACGTCTCTCCCATGCTACCGGCGACTGTTCCCAATCCATGGGCGATTGGATCAAACTGGGCACTGGCTAACGAATCCGCAACAGAATGTCCTTGGGTAAAACCGGTTTTTACGTGGCCTATGATGGAGGCGCTACTCACTGAGTCTAAACTGGGAACTCCCAAAAAAGTAATGGCTAGACCTTCCACAAAATTGGGAGCGTCTGCGGAGAAAAGTGGTTTAGGCTCCACCCAAAAGGTCATTTCCACCGGAAACGAAACCAATAACGCCACCCGCGCCAGCATTGCCGGGTTAAAAACGTTTTGCCCGACACCGCCGAAGATTTGTTTGCCCACGATAATGGCAAACATTCCGCCGAACACCGCAATCCACCAAGGTGTCCATGGTGGTAATGTCATCGCCAACAACCAGGCGGTGAGAACGGCAGAGCCGTCTTTCAAATACAAACCAACGGGTTTGTTCGCCAAGCGAAGACAAAATGCTTCCGCCAATAAAGCCGATAATATGGATAAAATCAGAATATTGAACGCAGGCCAACCGAATTGATATATACCCCAGCCCGTGGCAGGCACCAGAGTCAATATGACAATCAGCATGATTCTACTGACCGAGTTGGCGCCGTGAGTGTGAGGCGCCGCTTGAGCGGTTAATGTGTTCATGCGCTGATCTCTTCTTTAGCGGTTTGACCGGAAGTATTCTGCGCGGGTTCTGATTGGCGATTGGCTTGTTCTTTAGCAGCAGCTTTAGCCGCTCTCTCAGCGGCTTTTTGTGCTTTGCGTTTGGCGGCCGCTTCGGCTTTGGCCTGTTTTTCGCGTTCCAAGCGCGTAATGCGTTGTTCGGCCAAGCGTTTAGTTTCTGTAGCTTTATGCTGAGTACGTTGTTTGTTGGCCAATTCTCCTTTGGCATAGTTGAAGTATTGCACCAACGGTATGTTGGAAGGACAGACATAGGAGCAGGATCCACAGGCGACGCAATCCATCAAGCCGTAATCCAGCGCTCCTTGGAAATCGCCTTTTTTCGAACGCGATGCCATTTCCAACGGTAGTAGGCCACACGGACAAGCGGCGACACAACTGGCACAGCGAATACAAGGTCGCGCCAGTTGCTCGGCGATTTGTTGTTTGCTCAGCGCAATAATACCACTGGCGCCTTTAACGATAGGCACCTCGGTGTGAGGCAAGGTTTGTCCCATCATAGGCCCCCCCATCAACAATCGTGAAGGAGACTCCTTGTAGCCACCACAATACGCTATCAACTCCGAGACCCGTGTGCCAATCAGCACTTCCAAGTTGCGCGGCTCACGAATGGCATCGCCGCTGACCGTAACGATTCTTGATACTAATGGCCTGCCATAGCGAACCGCGCGATGCACCGCATGAGCGGTTGCCACATTGTGCACAATAATACCGATATCCGCTGACAAGGCCCGGGCGGGTACTTCTTTGCCGATTACCGTTTGAATCAGGTGTTTCTCCGATCCCATGGGATATCGTGTGGGGACTTTGGTGATGGTGATATCGTCGTGGTTCGCGGCAGATGCTTTCATCTCCGCCAGGGCGATGCTCTTATTGTCTTCTATGCCCACTATCACTTTTGTGGCGCCCAAGGCATATTGGATAATGCGAATGCCATCGATAATTTGCTGGGCGCGTTCGCGCATTAAGCGATCATCACAGGTTAAATAAGGTTCACACTCCGCCGCGTTGATGACTAACGTATGGATACTATAGCGATTGCGTAGATTCAATTTTACCGCGGAAGGAAACGTTGCGCCGCCCATACCGACCACTCCTGCGGCACCGACGCGAATGGAGATTTCTTCGGCGGACAGTTGAAATGGGTCAATGGGTGTAACGGTATTAATCCAGCGATCCTCACCGTCGGATTTTATAACAATGGTCTTTACGGGCAATCCCGAGGGGTGTGGCGCGGTGTGGTTTTCGATGGCGTTTACGACACCGGAGGTTGGCGCGTGCACCGGAGCTGATACATTACCCTGACTGTGGGCTAAGAGTTGTCCTTTTAATATTTTCTCCCCAACGGCGACTTCAGGCTCAGCGGGTGCGCCAATGTGCTGTTGCACCGGAACATACAAATATTCGGGTATGGGAGGCGACTCAATGGCCTTGTTTGCGCTGGCTTGCTTGTGGCCATCAGGATGCACACCACCACGAAATTTAAATAACCGCATACCGAGACCCTTTCTTTAAGAACATATGAAAAACTTAAGCCGCTATTGCCGGTTTTGGCCAATGCCATGTTTGTACTGTTTTTTGAATCGGGATGGCAACGAGACATTCTGTCGGGCAAACATCGATACACGCTTTGCATCCGGTGCAGGCGTCACGGATCACCGCGTGGATTTGTTTGGGGGCGCCGACGATGGCGTCCGTGGGGCAGACTTTATAACATCGCGTGCAGCCGATGCAGGTGGCTTCTCTTACTTTCGCGAATATTGGTTCTTCGTCTTTCATGTTGGATAAATCAATGGTAATGCCAAGCTTTTTGGCAAGTTCTTCCGCAAGCGATCTTCCCCCGGGCGGACACACTGTCACCGGTGCATCTCCTGAGGCGAGCGCCTCGGCAGCCTGGCCGCAACCGGGAAAACCGCATTGCCCGCATTGAGTGCCGGGCAGCATTTCAGAAATTTCATCCACCAGTGGATTGGTGTCCACTTTTAACTTTTTGGCAGCCATACCTAAGAGCACGCCAAGTCCTAGTCCTAACGATGTTAAGCTGGCGATTGCGGCAATCATAACTAGTCTCCACCTTCTGCTATAAAAAATTTTGTTCTGTGTTTTCTCTTCTCACGCATTCACGTGATAATGCATAATCGAACAACGAACAACGAACAACGAACAACGAACAACGAACATCGAACATCGAACAACGAACAACGAACAACCTACTTAGTGGGCAATCCCGTAAATCCCATAAACGCCATAGCCAACAATCCGGCCACGATAAAGCCTATAGGTGCACCGGCAAAAGCGACCGGTACATTGGCCAATGCAAGTCGCTCCCTTAATCCGGCAAACAAGACCATAACCAAAGTGAATCCCAATGCGGAACCCACTCCATACAAGGCGCTTTGCATAAATGTGTTGTCTTCCTGCAAATTCAGCAACGCTACTCCCAACACGGCACAATTGGTGGTGATAAGCGGAAGAAAGATACCCAGCAACTGATAGAGCACCGGGCTGGTTTTTTTTACAAACATTTCGGTAAACTGCACCACGGCTGCGATTACCAAAATGAAAGAGATAATGCGCAGAAAACCGATGTCCAGCGGTACTAAAATATAGTGTTCAATGAGCCAGCTGGATACCGACGCGATAGTAAGCACGAATGTGGTGGCGAATCCCATGCCTATCGCGGTGTCTAATTTGTTAGACACCCCCATAAAAGGACACAAGCCCAGGAACTTAACCAACACCACGTTGTTCACTAGTGCCGTTCCTAATAAAATAAAAAAGTATTCACTCATCACAACTTTTCCCGTTCGTTAGTACTTTTTATGTAAGACAATAGCATCAAGCATGCCACGAAAAATCCAATAGAAATCAATAGTTGACTGTATTGCTAGGAATGAGTAAAAACAGGGGTTTGCAAGGGTATTGCACTACAAAAACGCGTCGCGCACTTTTTTAGCGCGCGAGTGAGTTGTTTTATTTATCACAGGAATGGTTAACCGCTGTACTGAAATGTAGTAAATGCTACAAAACACAATCGTTTGAGCTAGGTTTACGCAGTAATTCAAGCTATTGTCGTAAAAGGCCCAATTTTTGCAATGCCATTAAAAAAGCTATCGAAGTTATAGAAAGCTAGTAAGTCACATGAGGTGGGAACGCTTTTCGTTTTTAGTGTTAAAGATTTTAACTTTAAAAAAACAAACAAGTTAGCTTAGCGTTTGGGATCGACGCGAACATTACTCGACAAATTTAGTCAGCTATTTAAGAGTAATTCATGAATGTATTTTTACAGCATTAGTTTACAACATTACGCGGAGACCGAACGACAGTGAATATGAAGGGGACTATGCAACAGTTCGATAACTGGACCGATACATTGCCAGCGTGGCTGTTTTTTGAAGTCGTTCAACAATCGGCCATTGCTATTTCTATAACCGATCCGAAAGCCAAAATCTTATATGTGAATCCTGCCTTTAAAAGAGTAACAGGGTATGAGCCCGAAGAGATTATCGGTAAAAACGAATCCATATTATCAGACAAAGTAACCCCACCCCTGGTTTATGAAACCATGTGGGGCCGGTTGATGCAAAAGAAATCATGGAACGGTGTACTAGTTAATCGGCGCAAAGATGGTCAACGTTATCTTGCGGACTTGACCATTGCGCCGGTGTTAAATGCGGAGGGGGAGACGACCCATTATTTGGGTATGCACAGAAATGTTACAGAGATTCACCGTTTGCAACAGGATCTGGAAAATCAAAAATCGCTCATTGAATCCGTCGTGGACTCCGCTCCGGTGATTATCGCATTAATGGATTCCTCCGGAAAACTCATTTTGGATAACCTGGCTTATAAAGCATTGGCCGCTGATATGCGAGGTAAAGAACCCGCTTCGGAATGTTTACGCACGATTCGGGAATCCATGGGGGACTTGTTCGATAAAAACCTATATACAAGCAAAGGCATAACCGGGCAGGAAATTAGTTTTCATTTGCCGGGCAAATCCGAGCCACGCTGGTTTTCGTGCTCGGTACTACCGTTTAAAGAAAAAGACAGCAGCGCGGACAACTTTTTTTCGGCCCGCAAACAAGAATATCTATTGCTATTAGCCAGTGAAATCACTCAAGTGAAGCGCCAACAAGAAGAGGTGCGTTCCAACGCGATGAAAGCATTAATGGCGGAGCAGGAGTTGGTGCAAAGCGTACGCGAAACCGTAGCAGGCGCTATTTTCCAACTGCAGGGTCCCTTGAATTTGATCGGGGCAGCTGAAGGCATGTTGGAGCGGCGTTCCAATGGAGTAAAAGACGATCCATTGATGCACGTATTGCAACAAGCTCTGGCCTCCGGCCAGGAGGCGCTGGATACCTTGAGGGCCTCCATGCCGGAAGAGCCAGAGGAAGCCGCAATGCCGGTGGATATTAATCAGTTAGTAAGAGAAGTTTTGTCGGTATCCACCGATAGGCTGTTAGCGCGCGGTATCGTGGTCGACTGGCAACCCACACCGGTACTACCAAAGCTAGTGGGAAGGGAATCACAATTAAGAGGCATGTTTAAACAGCTTGTCGATAATGCACTTGATGCCATGGACGAAAAGAGTCTTGTCCGCAGGGAACTTAATGTCACTACCTCGCAGCCCGCCTCCGACGTGTTGCAAGTAGTCATTGAAGACTCCGGGCCGGGGATTCCGGAAGAAATGAGGGTTAAGGTGTTTGAACCGTTCTATAGCACCAAAGGTAAAGGTGGTAAGCGCGCCGGTATGGGATTGGTGATGGTGCAACAAGTGGTCAACGAGCACAACGGAAACATCACCATTCAAACACCTGAAAAAGGAGGTTGTCGTATAACCCTTGAGTTACCCATCACAACTCGATAAATCTTCCAACTATAAAAGCGCAATTAAATGGCAGAGAGAATGTCCCTGAAAATGCAAGACTACAACAATGAAAGCGACCGTGCCGAAATGCTTGCTGCGGAATTGGATACCCTGTTTCGTGTCAGTCAAGTACTCAGTCAATCACTTAACCTCACCGAAACCCTGCAAGGGGTTTTATTGCAAATGCACGAAAACGGTGGTTTGCGTAACGGCATGGTGAGTTTAGTGCAGCCTGACAAAAGTGAAATGCTGTTAAGCGCGGTCCACGGCGACACCGAAGTGGCAGAGGTTCGTTACCGGTCCGGTGAAGGTGTGGTAGGAAGCATTTTGGCGGAGGGTCGTACAGTAGTGGTCAACCGCATATCGGATGAGCCGCGCTTTTTAGGCCGCCTGGGTCTGTATGACAAGGATTTGGCCTTTATTGGAGTACCTATACGTGTCAAAGGCGAATTAGTTGGAGTATTAGCGGCACAGCCTAATGAGCGACTCGACTCATTACTAGATGAACGCGCGTATTTTCTGGAAATGGTGGCCAACCTGATCGGGCAAGCCGTGCGTTTGTCGTGGGAGGTTGAAAAAGAACGTAGTGCTCTGCAGCGTGAAAGAGATAGTCTAAAACGTCAAGTCAGAGGCAACTACGGCTTTTCCAATATGGTAGGTCACACGGCGGTTATGAAACGAGTATTTGAACTCATCCGTCAGGTGGCGAAGTGGGACACTACTGTATTGATTCGAGGCGAATCCGGTACCGGTAAAGAACTCATTGCCAACGCTATTCATTACAACTCACCTCGCTC
>JASFLF010000094.1:0-8574 GCA_050118235.1 Gammaproteobacteria bacterium
GCGCTCTGCGCCTCGCACTCGCGCTTTGAGCGGCTTTCTAAATGCACGTTTTATATGAAACACTACACTAGAAATTCGTACTGGTTTTCACCAATGATGAAATCATGATCCGGAACAAGAGTTCATATGTATATCTTTATTGGTTATAAAAACCTGCAAATGTGTAAAGTTTGCTGACACTATTAGTAAACCTACATTGAAATCAGAGTATTCCGTCATGGTAATTAACAACCACAGGTTATTGATACCTAAGAAAAACCTTTCCACTTCGCAATGAAGCATGAAATATTGTTCTGACAGGACAAAAAGAAATCGGTAAAATACTGCTTTATGTAAAGCATATAACTCGAACGTGGTGTAATGACATAGTGTAGTGATTTGTAGTCAGTGACAATGATAGTCAACAAATAAGCATTTGGATTTATCACTTTTTACTTTTAGTCGAACAACCATTCCTTTGTACTTTACCATCGATGTATATCATGAAAGATTTGCACGCGTATGGGTGACGATGGTTTCTGTAACTACGGAATTTGAGATTATGGTTTGCGTAACGAATATGAAAAAAATCGAAAGTGTTGATTAAAGTTGTAACCTAAGGAGCATTATTCTCATGGCAGTTGCGAAGAATAATACTAAGACATTAAAAAATTTTTCGGCGGGTGGGGTTTCTATTCGCTTATTATTGTTATGCATCACTCTGGGCTTTGTGAGTGGGGTGGCGTTTTTCGTATACGGTAATTTGCTCCAGGGTTGGGATCACCGCTACCACGGATTGTATATGGCCGGGTGTATTTTCGGCGGCTTATTATTCGGCCTATTGAATTATCTTTTATTCAATAGGCTCTACTTGAAGAGTCTACGCAATGTTGTGGATGTCATCGATGCGGTAGGCGCCGGTGATTTGTCCGCGCAATGCAAGGTGGATGGTGATATAAACGATATGGTGGGTAGAATTGCCTTTAGTGTGAATCGCATGTCGAACAACTTGCGCTCCAATATCACCTCTATCGCGGAATCCACCAATAAAGTGTCAAGAGCGGTGAGTAAATTATCCGCCGAAGATTTGGCTCACAAGCTAAATCATCAAAACAATCATCCAATTGACCATCAAAATAGCCATCGTAGCAGCCGTCCCAACGGCTTGCTGGACAGGCGGGTGAATTCCAGAAAACCCCGTTTTCCCCAGGATGCTAGCAAACACGAGAGTGGCCGTCCGCATCACAAGAATCCCAACAGTGTATCAGCGAGAACTTCAAATGCGCCGAAAGTAGCCAATCAAAGGAAAGATACCGCCAACAGGGTAAAGCGCGCAGCGGATTCACAAAAAGGACTGCAACAGAAGGCTGTGCAGGATCAGATCGCCAAATCCGACCAAACCATGCAGCGTTTGGAACAAGACAGCCGTGAAATCAACAAGGTGTTGGATATTATTCAAAACATCGCCCAACAAACCAATTTGCTGGCATTGAATGCGGCTCTTGATGCGGCAAAAGCCGGAGAGCAAGGCCGGGGGTTTGCGGTAGTGGCCGATGAAGTGGGAGCGCTGGCATTACGCACGCAAAAATCCACTTTGGAAATCAAACATATGATCGAGCAATTGGAATACGGAACTTCCGATGTGGCTAAGGTGATGGATGCCGCCGTGGAAAACGTAAAGAGACGCCTGGATCACCCGCAAGGCAAAAGCAATAGCCAAAGCCGTTCATCGGATCCCAGCCCCGTTGTGCCGCGAGGTAAATCGACGCCGAACACGGAGTCTACCGCCATCAAGCCCAGCCAGATGGTGGACCATCGAGAAGCACCCAAGAAAGCCAATCAAAATCATCGCGAGATCAGCCGGTTGGTGGAGGAATTGCGTAAAGCCATATCGCTGTTTAAACGATAAAGCCGCCTCGACCTTAACGCAGAATGTAAAACCACTTACACTTCATGATAAATTTACCCGATAAAACATAAGCTTAAAGGACTAAGCTTATTGATTATTGGGCGTCTACCAGGTACCTTTCATTTCTTCTGACTTCTTAAAGCGCCATTGTATTTTCACAAGCAGTCAAATATTAGTGTTTACTAATATACTGGTGGCTGTTATTCTTTGCGGATAAAATTTTTCAATGCGCTGATTCAACTCAATGAATTGGGAACCGCGCTTGACTACTATGAATTCGCTATGAATTCGCGCCCCAAACCCACGACGAAAAAAAGGAATAAGACATGGCGAGACAAAACCTGATTGCTGCGCTGATTTTCTTATTTACCGCCCCACTCATGGCGGCCAATGATAAAAATACGGACCTGCCTTTTCCCACTCACACCGTCGAAAAAAAATCCATGCCTAAAGAAGTCTTATTGGATGCGGTTATCGAAGCCGTCAACCGATCCACAGTGTCTGCGGAGACCAGTGGTAGGGTCATGGAAATCAAGTTTGACATCGGTGATTTGGTGCAAGCCGGCACAGTGTTAATTCGCATTACCAAAGCGGAACAGCAGTCGCAATTCGCGGCCACCGAAGCTCAACGAAACGAAGCCACGGCACGGTTACAAGAAGCGCAGGACGAATTCGAACGGGTTAAGGGTGTGTTTGCGAAAAAGCTAGTTGCCCAATCGGCCCTGGACAAAGCCAAAGCAGATTTAAAAGCCGCGGAGCAGCGTTTACAAGCCGCCGACGCCCGCGTCAAGCAAGCTCAAGCGCAACTGCACTACACAGTCGTCAAAGCGCCTTATACCGGGGTGGTGGTGGATAGGCATGTGGAATTGGGGGAAATGGTGGCCCCCGGTAAACCGGTGATGACAGGATTGTCTCTGAAGAAATTGCGAGCCGCGGCGCAAGTACCCCAATCGTTGGTTACCGCATTGCGGGCGGCCGACAAAGTACGGGTGATATTTTCGCAACAGCAAGTCGGTGAGCCGCGTGATATTTCGCTGCAAAGTCAGCGATTGCAGGTGTCCCCGCAAGCCGACGTAAGAAGCCATACGTTTTTGGTGCGCGCATATTTGCCCGACTCCACGCCCAATGTATATCCCGGCATGTTCTCCAAAATGGCCATTACCACCGGCGAGAGAGAAGCCTTATTAGTCCCCTCGCAAGCGGTGGTGCATCGCAGCGAGTTAACCGCCGTTTATGTGATCAAGGGCCAGCATGTACACTTGCGCCAGGTCCGCATAGGCCGCCACGAAGGAGACTCTGTTGAAATCCTCGCCGGCTTGCAAGCCGGTGAGCAAGTGGCCCTGGACCCTATCCAAGCGGGCATCTATCTCAAAGAACAGAATCGAAAAGGTAATAGCGAACACCAGACTAACGCGGCAAGCTAGTCACGAATAACGAATAACGAACAACGAACAACGAACAACGAACAACGAACAACGAACAACGAACAACGAACAACGAACCCCCCAACAACGAAAAACGAACAACATCAGGCTAGGTAATGTTATGAGTGACAAATTGGGTGCTTCAGGAAGCATAGCAAAACAATTTTTAACTTCGGAAATCACACCTTTATTAGCGCTGGTGGGTTTGCTATTGGGTTTTTTCGCCATAATGGTGACGCCCAGGGAGGAAGAGCCGCAAATCAACGTGACCTTTGCCAATGTGTTTATCGCTTTTCCCGGTGCCAGCAGCACCGAAGTGGAACAACTTGTCAGCACTCCCGCAGAACAAGTGTTGTCGGAAATCGAAGGTATTAAACATGTGTATTCGGTGTCCCATGCCGGCCTGTCGGTGTTGACCGTGCAATTCAAAGTGGGCGAGGACCGCACCCAAGCGATCGTGCGTTTGTACAATAAACTCTTTTCCAACCAGGACTGGCTACCCAAGAATTTAGGTGTGGCCCCGCCGGTGGTCAAACCTAAGGGCATTGACGATGTGCCCATAGTCACCTTAACACTGTGGAGTGAAGACAAAAATATCGGCTCTAATGAGTTGCAACAAGTGGCGCACACCATGGAGGCGGAACTCAAACGCATCAAAGGCACCCGGGACATTTACACCATTGGCGGGCCGGACCGGGTGGTGCACGTAGTGCCCGATTTGACCAAACTGGCCGGATTCGGCATTACATTTTCCGACTTGCGCAATGCCTTGCAATTGAGCAACCAGTCTCACTCCGGTAGCGGGGAAATTGTTAACGATAATAAAACCATTGCCGTTCGTACCGGCCAATACCTGACCAGTGTGGAGGATGTGGCGTCATTAGTAATAGCCGTTTACGACAATAAGCCGGTTTACCTTCGCGATATCGCCAGCGTCACCTTGGGGCCGGATCAGCCTGAGCAGTACGTATGGTTTGGCACTGGCCCGGCAGCGGACGATAAAGCCATCGGCGTTAGCGGAGAGTATCCCGCGGTCACTATCGCCATCGCTAAAAAGCCCGGCACCAACGCCGTGGTGATTGCCGATCAACTTATTGAGCGCTTTGAGCAACTCAAAGGCGTATTTATTCCCGATCACATCAAAGCGACTGTGACCCGTAATTACGGATTAACCGCTAACGATAAGGCAAAAAAACTCATCAGCAAATTGATATTCGCCACCGGCTCGGTGGTGTTGTTGGTATTGGTTACGTTGGGATTTCGCGAAGCGTTTATCGTGGGTGTGGCGGTGATTATTACTCTGGCGATTACGCTATTTGCGTCATGGGCCTATGGTTTTACCATCAACCGGGTGTCTTTGTTCGCATTGATTTTTTCCATCGGTATATTGGTCGATGATGCCATTGTGGTGGTGGAGAATATTCACCGCCACATGCAAGAAGGCGGAAAAACCCTGCTCGAGTCCATTCCCCTGGCGGTGGATGAGGTGGGCGGCCCCACCATATTGGCAACCTTTACCGTCATTGCCGCCTTGTTGCCTATGGCATTTGTCACCGGACTCATGGGCCCATATATGAGCCCCATACCCATTAATGCCAGCATGGGCATGATTATATCGTTGGCGGTAGCCTTTGTGGTGACGCCTTGGATGGCGTTGAAACTACTGCATCGCCATGCCGGCAAAGCCCATCATGAAGAGGAGCAGGAAGGGGCTTTGTATCGAATATTTAAAACGGTTTTGACCCCGTTGCTTAACGGTCGCGCCGGAGCGCCCAAGCGTTGGCTGATGGCAGGGGTGATTCTGGTGTTGATCGCCGGCTCGGTAGCGCTACCCGTATTTCAATCGGTCGTGCTGAAAATGTTGCCGTTTGACAATAAATCCGAATTCCAAATCGTTGTGGATTTACCCGAAGGCTCCAGCGTGGAACAAACCGCCAAAGTTCTGGGTGAAATCGCCAATTATGTGGCGAGCGTGCCGGAGGTGACCGACTATCAAGTTTATGCCGGGACCGCATCCCCTATAAATTTTAACGGCTTGGTGCGCCAGTATTATTTACGCACGCTTCCGCATCAAGGCGATATTCAAATCAATTTGCAGGAAAAAGCCAAGCGGCATCGCAAGAGCCATGAGATTGCCTTGTCCATCCGGGATCGGGTGCAAGCCATCGGTAAAAGCCATAACGCCGATGTCAAAGTCGTCGAGGTGCCGCCAGGCCCACCGGTGATGTCACCCATTGTGGCCGAGATCTATGGTATCGACTACGAAGGTCAGCGGCGCCTGGCGAAACAAATCCGCGGCGTGTTCGAAACTACGCCGGACATTACCGATGTGGATGACAGCGTGGAAGATAAAGCGCCGAAATTCATTGTGACCGTAGACAAACAAAAAGCCGCCTTGTTGGGGGTGTCGCAGCAAAGCATTGTGGCGGAAGTGGCCACCGCCCTTGACGGCGAAGATGTCAGTTATTTGCACGGTAATTATGTGAAATATCCCACGCCTATACGAGTGGAGGCTTCGGTGGCGGATAAAGCCCAGATCGAGTCTTTTTTGGCGCTTAAAGTACGAAGCTTGTCCGGAGAACTGGTGCCGTTATCAGAACTGGTCAGGGTGCTTGAAAGTGAACGGGAGCGGGCGATCTATCACAAAGACCTACTGCCGATGACGTTTGTAACCGGTGATTTGGCCGGTGAGTTGGATTCACCCCTGTATGGCATGTTTGAGATCTATGCGCAGTTGAAGTCGCTCATGGCCGACGGTAAATACGAACTGCAACAGTATTTTATCAACCAGCCGGAAAATCCGTATAACTACGGCATCAAATGGGACGGCGAATGGCAAGTGACGTATGAGACCTTTCGCGACATGGGGATAGCCTATGCCGTGGGCATTATTCTGATTTATCTATTGGTAGTGGCCCAGTTTCGCTCTTATTTCACGCCCATCATCATTATGGTACCGATACCCTTGACGATTATTGGTGTTATGCCCGGCCACGCATTATTAGGAGCACAATTTACCGCAACTTCCATGATTGGCATGATCGCCTTGGCGGGGATTATTGTGCGTAACTCCATTTTGTTGGTGGATTTTATTCGCCAGCAATGCGAGGCCTGTGTGTCGCTGCAAGATGCGGTGATCCGATCCGGGGCGGTGAGGGCCAAACCCATCATATTAACCGGCTTGGCCGCCATGTTGGGGGCGTTTTTCATCTTGGATGATCCGATTTTCAACGGCTTGGCCATCGCACTAATCTTCGGTGTTCTGGTGTCCACCTTGTTGACACTGCTGGTGATTCCGGTCATGTACTACGCTTTTAATTACAAAAGGATGGAATCCGCGGAGAAAAAATAGAAAATGTGAAAATTTGGCTAAAAACATTAAAAAAAACCTATTAATCCGGTATTTTAAGGCATCAAACGTTTCTATTGGCATGATTAATTGCTATTATCATGGGATGAATCAAACTCATGAAGGTCGCAATTATGGCTGATAGAAGACTCCATGTTTTTTATACGGTTGCCCGCTTATTAAGTTTCACCAAAGCGGCTGAAACCTTACACATGACCCAGCCGGCTGTAACCTTTCAAGTACGCCAGCTGGAAGAACACTTCAACACCCGGTTATTTGACCGCACCCACAACCGCATCAGTCTCACCGAAGCCGGTCAGAAAGTGTATGAATACGCCGAACGGATATTCCAATTGTACAATGAGTTGGAGAACTCGGTACGTGAACTAACGGGCGATATAAGCGGTGTGCTGATACTAGGGGCTAGTACCACAATTGCCGAGTACATGCTGCCGGCGCTTTTGGGTGATTTCAAAGCCAAATACCCTGATGTTAACTTGCGCCTCAAAGTGTCGAATACCGACGGCATAGTGTCCATGGTGGAACACAATGTGATTGATTTGGGCGTCGTGGAGGCGCCGGTTACCAATAAGAACCTTGCCGTGGATGTGTGCCGCACCGACCGTTTGGTGGCCATTGTGCCTCCAAACCACCCCTTGGCCGAACATGATACGGTGCCTTTAAGCACTATTGTGGAGTATCCCTATATTTGCCGCGAGGAAGGCTCCGGCACCCGCGAAGTGGTTCTGGATTATTTGCGCGAAGCCGGTATCGATCCCAGCCAATTGAACATCATCATGGAATTGGGCAGCCTGGAAGCCTTAAAAGGCGCTGTGGAATCAGGGATCGGCGTTAGCATCATTTCCCGCGCTACTCTCGTTAAGGAAATCAAACTAGGTACCTTAAAAGTTTTGGATTTGGACCCTCCCATGGAGCGGCCGTTTTCCTTTGTGCATCAAAAGCACAAGTTTCGCCAGCGGGCGATGGAAGAGTTGCTGGACTTCGCCCGCAATTATTGTGAAACCCATCCAGGCGAAGCATAAAAATCTATTCTTATAACGCCAATTCCCCAGTATTGGGGATCCTCTAAATACTGGCGCTCATGAAGCCGATCGAAAAAAAACTATTGAAGCTGTTTAACCGCTTGGATGCTCCTGAGCGCGATATGCTATTGGGTTTTGCCGAATATTTAGTGTCGCGCGCCAGTGAGGCGGCCAAGCGGGAGCAAGCCGTTCCCCAACCTCTGGACGTTCCCCGTCCGGACCAAGAATCCGTCGTTGCGGCCATCAAGCGGCTGTCTTCCACTTATCATATGCTGGACGACCCCCGGCTGCTCAATGAGGCATCCGTGCTCATGTCGCAACATGTGATGCAGGGGCGCGAGGCCGAGCATGTCATTGATGATTTACAAGTATTGTTTAACAAGTTTTATGAACAAATGCTTGCCGAGTTTGACGATAGCGGTGAGGACGAACGCTAGTGCTTAATATCATTCGCAATTGGTATGAGCGCAATTTTTCTGATCCCCAAGCGGTGATATTGCTTATTCTGCTGGTTAGCGGATTCTTAATTATTATATACATGGGTGGCATGCTGGCACCATTGCTCACCAGCATTGTGCTGGCGTACATGATGGAGCCTGTGGTCACCATGCTGGAAAAATATCGCGTGCCCCGCTTGATCGCAGTAATCATGGTGAGCGTATTATTCATTGTATTGGCGATGCTTATTCTGTTGTGGTTGGTCCCGGTGTTGTCAAACCAGATTACGCAGTTAATCCAGGAGTTGCCCAAACACGTCGAGACGGGGCGGCAGGCTTTGCTGGCATTACCGGAGTCGTATCCGCAAATATTCGATGAAAAACAAGTTAACGAAATAATTTCCTCCATCAGCAGTCAAGTCACCCAACTGGG
>JASFLF010000095.1:0-8571 GCA_050118235.1 Gammaproteobacteria bacterium
CTCGTTTTTCGTTTTTCGTTTTTCGTTGTTCGTTGTTCGTTGTTCGTTGTTCGTTGTTCGTTGTTCGTTGTTCGTTGTTCGTAATAGTTTACTGACTTATTTTGCTATTTTATATCCATTCTCAACGCTCTAAAACCTTATTTTATAGGTTTTTTTACAATCACTTTTTTCAAAGGCGACAAATTAATTTCGTCAATGACGGTCTCGGCGCGGCTGTTTAACATCCAGACAATGGCAGATGCCACATCGGCCGCTTCGACATAATTTTCCGCGCGGTCGCCGGGAGCGAAATCCAACCCCTCGAAAAACGGCGTTTTCACCATACCGGGATTGACGATACCCACTCGAATGCCGTTACCACCGCACTCTTCCCGTAGAGCCTGGGCGAAACCGCGCATGGCGAACTTGCTGGCACAATATACCGAACCACGCCGGCTGCCGGTTAACGCTGCTTCTGAGCCGACAAATATTATACTCCCCCGGCCATGTTGCTTGAGCTGCGGCACAAAGGCTCTCACCACATACGCCTGGCTTATAAAGTTAACCTCCATCAACGCTTTTATCTGAGCGAAGGAGAACTCTTCCAGCGAACCGAACCGGCCTACCCCCGCGCAACACACCAGATCGGTTATTCCGGTTAAATTTTTAGACAACCGCTTTAAATTGGCTTCACAAGCCTCAATATCGGCAAAATCCAATGTTATGCTCTGAAAGTCATCCGACTGTATGGAATTTTTGGTAAAGTCACGGGCCATACCGATGACTTTATGTCCGGCATCCAATAGCTGACCAACGGTCTCCCTGCCGATGCCGGAGGATGCGCCTGTTACGACGATGGTTCTTTGAGAAGATATGGTTTGTTTAGAAAACGTGAGTTCAGTCAACGGTTAACTCTCCACACAGCGATAATAAATATCGTTGGGAATGCGTTGTAAAATCTGCTGCTGGCAATACTGCACCATTTCCTCCTCGATATCGGCCTCATAACCGGTCAAGCGAGCGCCTTTATTGAAGCCGCTGGCGAATAGTTTCTCATCTGGATACAGTTTTACAATATTGGCAAAATAATCATTGGGCATGCGAAACAATCCCATACTCACCGAATGCAGTTTATCGACGTCCAGTTGGCTAAACAAGCGGTCAAACAACTGCCGGTAATTTTCTTCATAGCCCTGGTGATAGATTAAGGGCTCAAAACGCAACGCTACCGGCCACCCTAGGTTTTGTAGTTTTTTTACCGCTTCGATGCGTTTCTCCAACGTCGGGACTTTATGTTCCAGCGCTTCGGAAACCGCTGCGGGTGTAAAACTGTACGCTATCACGCAGTTAGAATTAGGTTCCATCTCCAACAGGTGACGGATTTGGGTGCTTTTGGTTCTCAGTTCCAGTCGGGCGCTATCCTGCGCGGTGAATAACGGCACGAAGTATTCGGTAAATCGGCTTAAGGGGTCCAGCGCCAAACTGTCGCAATCGTAACCTGAATAGAAATAAATATTTTGGGTTTGTTTATGACGGATTTTAGTCTTGATGTCTTCGGAAAAATCCTCGAAATTGACAAACAATACGTAATGCGCGGAACGATACATGCCTTGTAGAAAACAATAGCGGCAATCGTAAATACAATTGAGCATGTGGGAAAAGTAATAACTTTCACCCTCGCCAAACCCATAACCGGCTGGCGCCGGTAACACCCAATGGTCGTGCTTGCGGGCCAGAATTAATGCGGGTTTGCGTTTTTGCAACCTGAAATTCTGTGCCTTTCGATTAAAGACCTCGCCATAGCGGTCAATGGGAATTTGCGGAATGTCCTTGAACCGGTGCAGCGTCTTGTGCGCCAAGGGCAACTCGCGGATGTCTTTTTCAAAATAGATCGCAGAAAACATAATCAGCAAATAAACACTTTGGAGCGCAAGTGCAACTCCATGCCGAGCAATACATGTTTGGCGTTTTTAAAGTCTTGTATTGGAAGTTGTTCAGTGATTTTTTTTGTTTCCACCACGTGCCAGCGCTGCAATAATCGTTTTAATTGATTTTTTTGGGTTACCGTAAACCGGAATCGCTCCGTCAGTAACTGATAGTCTTCCGGTATATGGTCCATGGGTGCGGTGGCTCGTTGAAGTTTTTCAATCTCGTGAATCAAGCTCTCTATGACCAGCAATTGATTGCCAACCAGTTGTTCTCCCACGTGTTTGGTGATGTGCTCGTGTGACGTTGCCTGATTGTCGGAAACAATCTTCAAACAATGAATCAATTCAAAACTGGAAAAACGGCCGGCCGCGGCGCAAAACCCCAAGGCCTCCATATCGTACGCCGCTTCGTGTGCGTAAGTGGTTTCCGCTTGTGCTACCGAAATAACATCGGCCGTGACACATGGTAAATCAAAGGTGAAACAGGGATAAAAGCACTGCAATGCCGCCGCATCACGGACTCTATGCGCCAACAACGCCGTGCCGAGATCCATGGTTTTATGCCCGGCAATACCCACGTTGATCCAACAATGCGGCGTTGCAAAACCGGCTACGTAATTCGCTGCCTGACTGCTCATCGCCTGCAAATAACCAACGGCGCTGGCCGCGGCGTATTTTCCCATACCGGAAATGATCAGTGTAATAGTTTCGTTGCCGTACACCGGGAAACCACCATCCAGTGCCGATTTTCGCAAGTGATAATGCTGAATGATGGGATTGGCTTCGCAAGCCAACGCGGTCACAATGTTGATCATGGCATCAATACGTTAACGCTGCGCGGCATGCAGAGAAGAAAAACTGTCTACAATTTTTTGATAATAAGCCGCCTCCGTATGCTTGCCTCTTTTTAATGCTCCCTGGATGTAGATGGCGCATTTTTCCATTAACATCGCCACCGTAAGATCGTAATTGTCTTTGCTTAACTCAGGTACGTTAAGTATTTTGAGCAAGGCTTTGATGCGAAAACGGTCCATGCCCCAATAGCGGCGGGACAATTGATCGTCGTGGCCGCCGTATTTGATGATCAACGGCGTGTCGAGAAATAGCGCCGGATGCTTGCTGCAAATGCGCAACCACATATCGTAGTCTTCACAAGCCGGCAGGGTTTCATCGAACAGTCCCACTTGTTCGAACAACATGCGATGGATAATCACCGACGAGGGTGAAATCGCGCACAACGGCAAACATTTATCGTAAATATAGCCACCGTATTTTTGATGTTTATTCATGGGATTGACTCGTCTGCCCTGCCGAATCCAGATTTCTTCGGTGTGGCACAATAAATAGCCGGGATTGTGCTGTAAAGCGGCAAGTTGATGGTGTAATTTTTCCGGAAACCATTCATCGTCGGAATCCAAAAACGCAATCCACGGTGATTTCGCCAGCGAAATGCCCGTGTTACGCGCCAGGCTGACACCTTTATTCTCCTGAAAACGATAGGTTATGTGCGGATATTTGGTTTGCATCATGGCCCGGGTAGTATCGGTTGAGCCGTCGTCTATCACAATGATTTCCTGCGGCGCCAGCGTTTGCGTGATTACCGAACGCAAGGCCCTGTCCAATAAGGATTGACGGTTGAATGTCGGGACAATGACGCTGACCGGGGCAGTGTTTTTCATAGCGGACAATTATACATTGAAATAGTGGCGCGTGAACGCATGCGTTTTTCCAAAACGCCGCCTGCAAAAAGTTGCCAGGGTTTCTATACTAAACGGACATCTGTATGTTGCGTACGGTGCGTAGCTTCTTAAAAAACCACTTGGACGATAAGCAACCTGAAATCCAATGATATCACTTCATTCAGTTTGGCGTTTTCCACCCATTGTGCGCCGTATTGCCACCGTGTGTTTGTGTGTTTCCGGTTGTATTGGCTATCACAGCCGCGTAAGTGGCGAGACCTTGTGGAGCTATTTAACACAACGCCATGCCAGTGTGGATGTAATGGACGTTGTTTCCAGTGACGATCATTTTTTCCTCGCTGGCGTGAGAACCGTCATCATTCCCTGGGAAGATAAGTATACCCCGGAAGTGGAATCCATTATCCCTCCACTGCAACGAAAACTTCTATGGGTCCTCAGTGTCGCCAATCACGAGCAAAACCTGATTTGGCACAGAGAATATCCGAACCTACCGGATGTGAATGAAGTTTATTCCACGGCCGCTACAGCAAATAACCAACTGTGTGTGGTTTATGGCGGCGAGTTCCGGGAAGAAACGGCCATTAATCCGTTGGTGCTACGGCTGGACGCCACCGGCGAGTCTTTGTGGTTTAAAGCGATTTTCCCATCAGCGGGGGCTACGGATTCCGAATTTTTGGCTAGTGAACGAATTGCCAATCTTGATGCGATCAACGTGACTGCAACGTCCACTAACGCGTGTCTGGTGGGACTGATTACCCGGTCCGTGCAATCTCAAAGTGAAGCCTTCCGTCTGCACTTGATCCGCTATGACAGCCAAGGCCATATCAACTGGCATAAAATTTTGCCCACTGGCTTGTATGGAACCATGTACTTGTTGACCGACAGTTCTGCTTCGCGGCATTTTGTACTGACGACCAATCTGTCCCGCGACGCCGCTTTGGAAGCCATGATACTCGGCCGACCTTTTGTCCCGCAGATCCACATCGCCACCCTGGACAGCGATGGCAGAGTGTTACTCAATGTTAATCTATCGCAAACGCTTAGCGGAGTCTGGCTTGACAATGCCATTGCCTTAGACGCCAATTCACTGATAGTCACCGGAAAAAAAAGCAGTGCCTGGTTAGCGCATATTTCAAGCGACGGGGAAGTACTGAGTGAATATGTTAACAATTATGGCGACAATGGAACTGACGCTTTTCAAGCGATAACGCCTCGGGGCGAAGAAGCTTTTTTGATTGCTAGTGGCGAAAAGATTAGCGTATTTGACACCAAATTACGCTTGCAGTCCACAGAAAAAATCGCCAACAGCACCCTTCACGAGTACGCAAACCCACGCATATCTGCACAGCTGCCCGCAGATCTGGCAGTGGAAAAAATAGTCCCCCTCGCTGCAAATCACTACTTATTGTTTTACAAGTACGGCAGCCGTATGGTCGAAATCTATTTGCAGGAACAGTGAATAACCACAAATTTCCGGCAAAAGTAAAGTTTTTCATGAACAAACGGCTTGCGGCTTAGCCTACATATTGTAGATAATTGGCCTCTTACATCGACAACACACAAACGAAAAAAAATTATGAATTTCATAAACAATATAAAATGGTTTCTGAAACTGGAGTCTTCCAGCGGCCTGATATTGCTGGCGGCGGCGCTCATCGGGATTTTGTTAAACAATAGCCCGTTAACCGCACTATACGACGCCTTGCTAGAGGTCCCCGTAACTATATCCATTGGGAAATTCGAGCTGGCCAAACCTTTGTTGCTGTGGATAAACGATGGTTTAATGGCCGTGTTCTTTTTCCTCATCGGCCTTGAAGTCAAGCGCGAATTTCTCGCCGGTGAATTCTCCTCCCCCACTCAAATCGCCCTGCCCGCCTTAGCAGCCATGGGTGGCATGGCTTTTCCCGCATTAATTTACGCCTATATTAACTGGGGAGATTCAGTTGCAATCAACGGCTGGGCCATTCCCGCGGCAACGGATATTGCGTTTGCATTAGCCGTGCTCACTTTATTGGGAAACCGGGTTCCCCCGGCACTGAAATTGTTTCTCCTCAGCCTGGCCATAATAGATGACTTGGGTGCGATAATCATCATCGCGATTTTCTATACCGTGAACATTTCGCAGATCTCACTCATTGTCGCCAGTGTCTGCATCGTCATATTGATCGCAATGAATAGATGGGGCGTGAAAAACAGCCAGGCTTATTTTATTGTGGGTATGATAATGTGGGTGTCGGTGTTAAAATCCGGCGTGCACGCCACATTAGCCGGCGTGGTACTGGCGCTTATTATCCCGGCAAGCTACGGTAATGACGCGCCTCCGGAAAAAAAACTGGAACGCCTCAATAACCTGGAACATTCGTTACACCCTTGGGTCGCTTTTCTGGTATTACCCTTGTTTGCATTTGCCAATGCGGGCATATCGTTGGCGGGCTTTACCGCGGAAAGATTATTTGATCCCATCCCCTTGGGCATAGCGGCAGGGTTGTTTTTCGGTAACCAGATTGGGATCATGCTGTTTAGCTGGTTAACGATTACATTGGGCATTGCCAAACTGCCCAAAGATGTCACATGGTTGCAACTGTACGGCACGGCAATCATCTGCGGAGTCGGGTTTACCATGAGCCTGTTCATTGGCTCTTTGGCTTTTGAACATGTACAGGTGGATTATACTATTGATGATAGGCTGGGCATTATTACCGGCTCGTTATTATCGGCGGTAGTGGGTTACATGGTGTTGAAGTTTGCACTTAAGAAAACAGAGATTTAAGTCCACCTGAAAACCGGTAACGTGTCACACATTAAAAAATTTTTGGCGGAAAATTCGGATTATAATTAAACTTTATTTGATTAATGTTGACTAAAAACCTAGGATAAATATCACGCTATGTTACCGTAATCCAATCAACACAAATTAGGAGGATACTAAATGAACCAGGAAAAACTCATTCAGGCCAACCCTCCTTCCATTGTCCCCCTGCTGTATACAGAATCCACTATTAGAAACGCCACACAACTTATTGAAAAAGCCGCCATTGATGAATTTTTACATTTATCCAGGTTGTATCTAGGGCTTGATAATAACTCCTAACGTACTTATTTCATTCACGTAGCGATCTAACTCTTTTGCGCCGCATGATTGACGTGTGGCGCGTGGTTATTTTTGTCATATTAATAATAACCATGCTGAAATTAGCCAGACACATTACCTTAAGACAACTCCAAGTCTTCGAAGCCGTAGCACGGTTAAGAAATTTTTTACCCGTTGGGATGCGCCGCGTAACCAGTAAAAAGTGTTTCCAGATAAGCAAAAGGCGGCCAATAGCCGCCTTTTGCATTTCACAAATGTTATGACAATCTACCAATGTTGATATTGCTCAAGAAGCCTTTTTAATTTGCTCCAGCAGCATTTTTTCCAACTGATTCGACACTATGGGCTTGGAAAAATAAAATCCCTGTCCTTCATGGCAACCGCTATCTTTTAAGAACTGCAACTGAGCGCTGGTTTCGATACCTTCGGCGGTAACTTCCAAATTGAGATTTTTAGCCAACCCGATAACCGCCTGGACTATCACTTCACTGTCAGTATTTTTACCGATATCCATGACAAAAGAACGATCGATTTTCAGCACATTAATGGCAAAACGTTTTAAGTAGTTCAAGGAGGAATAACCGGCCCCAAAATCATCCAATGAAATTTTCACGCCCATTTCTTTGATGGCAAGCAAGGCATTGCTGGCTTGTTCGGAATGGGATACCAGTACGCCTTCGGTAATTTCAATTTCCAGGTTATTTGGACAAACACCGGTTTCTTCCAATACGTTTTGCAGTTGCCATACAAAGTCCTCACAGTCCAGTTGCCGGGCGGAAACATTCACGGACATGCGAAAATCAATACCATTGTCAAGCCACAACTGCAATTGCTTGCAGGCTTGCAGTAATACCCATTCGCCAATGTCGTGAATGAGATTTAATTTTTCTACAATAGGTATAAACTCAGATGGCGAAACCATGCCCAGTTCAGGATGATGAAAGCGCAATAACGCTTCAGCGCCCATGATTTTCGAATTGAGCAGATTCACGCGTGGTTGATAAAGCACTTGGAGCTGCCCTGCAGCCAAAGCGTTTTTCACCGCCTGCTCAACCTTGACTCGCCGAATTTCCGCTTGCCACAACTGCGCGGTATAGTACTGGAAATTGTTCTTACCGCTGCGCTTGGCCTGGTACATGGCCGAATCGGCTTGCTTGACTAAAGTATATACGTCGTCTTTGTCATCGAAAGGATAAATGGTGACCCCAACACTGGTGGATACCATCAAGTTTTGCCCGCTTATCTTCATGGGCGCGTTGATGCTTTGAATAATTTTATGTACAACTTTTTCAAGACCCGCGGTGTTGCGCAGATTGGACATTACCATGGTAAATTCATCACCGCCAAGGCGTGCCACCGTATCGGACTTACGAGCACAGCTTTGCAACCGCTTGGCAACCTGGCGCAGCAGTTCATCCCCAGCCTGATGACCCAAAGTATCGTTGACGGTTTTAAACTCGTCCATATCCAGATAAATCAAAGCCGTCAAGGTATTGGTGCGTTTGCTGTTTTCCATCGCCATACTTAGCCGGTCGAGAAAGAGACTTCTGTTGGGCAAGCCAGTCAACGAATCGTAATTGGCTAAAAATTGCAAATGGCTTTCGGCTTTTTTACGTTCGGTAATATCTTGTACATTGGCCAGGAAAACCGGTGGCACTTCGCTGTGGGACAACTGCAAGCGGATTTCCACCGGATATACACTGCCGTCGCGACGCTGGTGTTTGGTTTCAAATATGATCCGGCTGCGGCTGCCATCAAATAACGGTTTGGCCAGCTTGTGAAAGTCGGCCTCTGAGATCTCGGGTTTTATTTCGGTAACCGTAAGTTGCTGAATTTCTTTGGTTGAATAACCAAGATTGTTTAAAGCCCCTTG
>JASFLF010000096.1:0-8567 GCA_050118235.1 Gammaproteobacteria bacterium
GGTCGAGGATATTGTCGGATCATTGGCAGTAGTTGCCGGTTTGGTTCCCGTATTTATTGTTGCATAGTCTGTGATATCAATTGATGTATCGACTCCATTGTTCGCCGTATCATCGTCTTGGGTATTGGTAGCCGTATCATCGGATGTTGGAGTCGCGCAGGGTGTCTTCACGCTTGCCCTGATCGCCGCAGCGGTGTTGTGCGGTATTTGTGGCGTGGGAGGTTCAGAAGGTTTCTCTGCGGATTGTCCGGGCGTTTGTTCAACGCTTATCGCTGGTGTGCTTGGTTTACTGTTTGTGGCCGTTGTAGCCTGGGTTTTGGACACAGAGGTTGGTTTTTCAGCTGGGGCAAGGGGTTTTTTCGCATCGAGCCAGGCTTGGTTTTTCTCTCTATCCAGGCTTGGGCTGTTCGGCTTTGAGCCAGCGCCGATTGTCGGCGGTGTTTTGCTTTCTGAGGCGATATTGGCTTGATGCGAGCCGGAATCGCTGTATGAGGTGGAATGGTCCGACGAATTCTCAGCGGCAACCACTGGGTGCCCAAGGCTGCGCTTACCCTGCTGCGACTGCGCTTGCATAAATTCATTTAATCGTTGTTTGACTTCACTGCCTTTTAACAGCAGGGTTTCGGAGGTCTCCGATGTTTTTTGGGTATCGTAATCCGATTGAAACAACAGTTGATGGTTTCCCAAGGCAATGACGTCCCCTGAGCGTAAGGTGCGCTTTTGCACGGATTTGCCATTGATCAGCGTTCCGTTTGTGCTATCGAGATCTTCAATGTATGAAGTATGAAACAACGTCACAATTTTGGCGTGATGACTGCTCACCGCCGTATCCTCTAAAGCGATGGTGTTATCGCTGGCTCGGCCAATGGTGGTTGTGCCTTGCTGAAACACAACTTCATCTAACCTGAATGATCCCCGATTGATTATGATTTTATTCATGTTTCGATATACCGTGGTGATGCTGTGACGGTTTGTTTTATTTTTCACATTTCACGTTTCAAGATAATAGCGCTAACGCTGTCCCCAGATTGTATTTTAAACGATCCACTCGCCTGGACAAACAACAATGGTTGCATATGTGAATATTAACAAGGCGATATTTCTTCGGCTTTACATCGTTATACAAAAAGCAGATAAGCGTGAGTGTTAATATCACGTGGGCTGGCTGAATTACGGTGGTTGTCGGTTTTAAAACAACCTATTCCAGGGTGAATCGCGGTCGTGGGGTTATGGAGAAAGAAACCGGCAAAGTAAAGATATACAATTGAACAACTGTAATAGCCACTCTGCCGATTTCTCTTTGCTATTAATAACTTCCTTCGTGTTTATTCCTCGTCTGTGTCCAAGACCTCGTCCATGTCATCGTCCAGTTCAATATCACTATCGTCTAAATCAAACTCATCCAGGCTATCGCTGTCGTCCAATTCAATCGGTTTGCGCTTTACGGTTTTTACGTTGACAGCCACCCCGGCGGCTGCGGCGAACGGTACCGCGGTGTGATTACGCGGAGTGAATTGTTTGCGCGCCGTGTCGTAACCTTGGGTGAGCGCTTTGACCAAAGTGGCCTCTTGTTCATTCAAGGTGCGCAGTTTGGGTTCGGCGATTTCCCGCTTGTATTCAATGATTCTTTGCGAGTTAAGGTTAAACATGTATACCGTTTTGGAGTTGCCAGTCTCCAGTTTGGGGTCGATAAGTACAGGGCTACTTTTGTCACCCGCTTCCAGATAACCATACCATACGTCTTGAATTTCGTTCATTTTTACGCGTTCCTCATGAAAAACATGTAGCCCACATTTCTCGCCAGGATGACGCGGGCTAGCACACAAGCAACTTAAGGAATCTGAATAAGTCCATGATCGGCATTCAGCTCCCTGAGACAGTCAACTACTTCGTTGCAAAACTTGGAAATATTCCCGATATTCCCTGCGTTTTGCCTGCATGGACGCAGGTAAGGAGCGAGAGCAGGAGCGGAAGCTTTGCGCCTCGTATTTGACTGTCTCAGGAACCTGCTTGCTCGACCAGGACGTATTCAGAGGTTCCTTAATAATTAACACAATAAACAGTTAAGCAAATGGATTTCCAACTCCAATTTTTCGCGATTTTTTTTCAAATCGATGGGCGTTGTCAAGAGGCAATGCAACCGCTTATTGATCTTTGTAGGCGTGCCCCAAAAGTCGCCTCAACGGCGGTTTTTAGACATGCCAACATGGGGTATCAATTGATCGTAAAATAGCGATATCGAATCGTCCAGGATCGCCGGGTGGTACGTGTAATCATATAGGCGTCTAAACGTCGCTGTCGCAAATTGGCGCTGTGCATAATGCGTGACAATTCCATAATGACCAGGGCATTATTTTTTAATAAACAGCACATCGCAGTTTGCTGCGAGTTGTTACCGTCTTTCGCTGCTTTGGCTGGATAGCATGGAGAACAATCCGAAGTAAGTTGCGTAGCGGGATTGCGGGTTGGGGGCTGCGGCATACAACTCGTGTTACATCCGGCCGGCCAGTAAGCCGCGTGCCGGCCTGGCGTGAATGCAGAGTCCCTGTCTTGTTCGTCGCCGGCGGTACCGTCTGTTTGTTGCGTGTCAGGGTGTTTGGGCTTTATCCAAAGCCGATGGGTAATGGTGTCGTGACCCCACAAAATTGCCCCGTTTTTCTACCCACTGTTGTTTTTCACTTGCCCCAGTGGATCACTGGGAATTCGGGATTCGCCACTATCCACCGTGGCTGTCAAAAATATATCGGAATGCCTCCCTGCCGCTTGCTGAATGACCGGGAGGCGGGTATACTTTGCGCCCTAATTTTCGGGATGTCTTATCGGCAAATTTGCTTACTTTATAGCTTAGTAGCATGAATAAAACCAAAGGTCCCGGCCTATTGTTGATCGGTGTCGGTTCGGTGATGACTTCGATGATAGCCGCGGGATTTATTTTGGGGTATCTCGCCGATATATGGTTGAATACCCAACCAATTTTTTTAATTTCCCTTGGCGCTTTGGGGCTCATCGGAGGTTTCCTGAAAGTTTACAGGCTGTTAAGCGATCCGGAGTTGTATTGAGTACCGCTGATTCCCAACTGGCTGCCAAAACGCGCAGTGTCGCCAGTTTGCAAGTAATAAGCAGCGTGGTGGTGGCGGGATTGTTCCTCATGCTAGGGGCGTGGGACTCGGTTTCCGCCCTCTACGGTGGGTTCAGCAGTGTGCTAACAGTGCTGTTTTTAAGTCGCGGCGTCAAACGGGCCGAAGAAGCCGTGTTACGCGACCCAAAGCGCAGTCTGCAAATTCTATACTTCGGTGCCGTACAAAGGTTTTTGTTGGTAGCCGTTTTGCTGGCGTTGGGCTTGGCAATATTCAAGCTTGCGCCAATTGCCATGTGCGTGGGGTTCGCAGTGGCGCAATTGAGTTTTGTCATGGGTTCGCGCGGAATAGCCGGGGGTTGACACGGCGGCGTCACACAGATGACAAATGAGGCATTTATAAAAGTAGAAAGTTCTATCAAAAAATAAGTTTTATTAAGCAATAACAGTAAAGCGCAACAATAAGTTTAAAGAATACCAATAAGTATCACTAACTAACTAAAGCATAAACAAAGCATATCAAAAAGGGAGAGAGTCTTGAGTCAAGCTGCAACAGAAGGTTCTTCCGGTGGCGGTAGCGTTCAGTATATCCAGCACCACTTAACCAATTATTGTGTTGGTGATTGTGATCCGGTTACCCATCAGGCCGCCGGTTTTTGGGCGCTGCACGTCGATACCCTTTTCTTTAGTATTTTGTTGGGCGCGTTAATGGTGTTCACCAGCTACCGCTTGGGCAAACGGTTGACCGATGGCGTACCCGGCGGTTTTCAAAACTTCGTCGAATCCCTTATCGATTTTGTACAAACCCAGGTTAGAGATACGTTCCCAGGCCACAATCCGCTGATCGCACCACTAGGGTTGACCATCTTTTTGTGGGTCTGGTTGATGAACTTTATGGATTTGATCCCCGTGGACTTGCTGCCGTTAATCGCTTCCTGGTTTGGCGTCCATTACCTGAAAGTTGTTCCCACCACCGATCTCAATACCACCATGGCCATGTCGCTCACTGTGTTTTTATTGATCGTCTTCTATAGTATCAAGGTGAAAGGTCCGGTCGGTTACCTGAAAATGTTCTTATTCCACCCATTTGGTAAATTTCTGGTGCCGGTGAACATTGTGATGACGGCCATCGAAGAGCTGGCCAAACCGCTGAGCCTGGGACTGCGTCTCTTCGGAAACCTATTTGCCGGCGAGCTGGTCTTTTTGTTGATTGCACTGCTCAGCGGCGGCGCCGCGTTGGGTGCTGCGTTATTGATTTGGTTCCCATTGCAAGTGGTACTGGACGTGGGCTGGCTGTTGTTCCATATCCTGATTATTACCTTGCAAGCTTTTATTTTTATGGTGTTGACCATTGTGTACCTGGGTATGGCGCACACTTCGGACCACTAAAAAGCGTAGCCATGCATTGAGAAGAACTAAACAATTTACGCAACGATTTATCTTTTAAACTTTTTATAACTTTTACATCTTAAGGAGAAAAAACAATGACACCTGATATGATTGCGACCATTTACGCCTATACAGCGGTTGGTGTTGGCGTGATATTAGCCGCAGCTGGTTTAGGTTCGGCCATCGGTTGGGGTTTGATCTGCGCGAAAACCCTGGAAGGGATCGCGCGTCAACCTGAAATGCGCCCGGCACTGATGACCAACATGTTTATTTTCGCTGGCTTGATGGAATCTTTCCCGTTCATCATCTTGGCGTTCGCCATGTGGTTCTTGTTCGCGAACCCGTTCGTTGGCGCTCTGCAAGCCTCCATTTCAACAATTGGCGGTTAAGGTTTCGATCTACTTTGCAGTTTTTAATCAGTAGATCCAGCCCATAAAAGGAGCGAACACAGTGAACATTACCGTAACACTCATCGCGCAAATGGCCGCCTTTATCATTATGATATGGCTGGTCAACAAATTTCTGTGGGGACCGGTTTCCGGCCTGCTAGAAGCCCGGCAAAAACGCATTGCCGACGGTCTGGCAGCGGCGGAAAAAGGCAAACACGAACAGGAATTGGCGGAAAAACGCGCGAAAGAAACACTTAAAGAATCAAAGTCCCAAGCGGCCGATATTCTTGCTCAAGCACAAAAACGCGCTTCGGAGATCGTCGAAGAAGCTAAAGAAAATGCCCGTGGCGAAGCGGATCGGATTATTGCAGCGGCCAACGCCGAAATTGCAACCGAAATCAATCAAGCCAAAGAGCATTTGCGCGAAAAAGTCTCTGAGTTGGTCATGTCGGCGGCAGGCCAAGTGTTGAAACGCGAGATTGACGCCAAAGCGCATGAAAAAATCATCAAAGACGTAGCGGCCAGGATATAAGGCGATAGATTATGGCAGAGATATCAACCATCGCACGACCTTACGCCCAGGCCATTTTTGAATTGGCGCAAGAACAAGCCAAACTGCAACAATGGTCCGACATGCTGCAAATGACGGCCCAGGTGGCGGCTGATGAAAGCATCCAGGCCATCATGGGCAATACCAGCGTGACCAAAGCCCAGCTAACGGATTTGTTCATAAGCGTATGCGGCGACAACCTGACAAGCGAAGGCGCTAACTTAATCAAGCTATTGGTGGAAAACCGTCGCTTGAGTGTCCTGCCCGAGATTGCACAGCAGTTCGAAACGCTAAAAGCCGAAGCGGAAAAAACCATAGAAGCCGAAGTGATCTCGGCCTTCGAAGTCTCCGCTGAACAGCAAAATCTGTTGCAACAACAACTGAAAAAGCGGTTGGGCCGGGAAGTCAGTTTGACCTGCAGTGTGGATGAGTCTTTGTTGGGCGGCGCAGTAATCAAGGCCGGTGACACCGTAATAGACGGCTCAACCTTAGGCCAAATCCGCAAATTATCGATTAAATTGGCCAGTTAAGCGACGGTGGCTAATGCTAATACAGTACAGCCGCTACTAAGACAGCCGCTACTTTATACAGCCGCGAGAAAGGCGAGCAAGGGGAATTAGAGATGCAATTAAATCCATCTGAAATCAGTGGTCTGATTAAAGAAAAAATCAAGCAGTTCGAAGCGACGACCGAAGCACGCAACGAAGGCACGGTGGTAAGTATCACCGATGGTATCGTGCGTATCCACGGATTGTCCGATGTTATGTACGGCGAGATGATCGAGTTTCCGGGCAACACCTTTGGTATGGCGTTGAACCTGGAGCGTGACTCCGTAGGCTCCGTGGTGTTGGGTGATTACAAACACATCACCGAAGGCGACAAAGTCTATTGTACCGGCCGCATTTTGGAAGTGCCGGTGGGTGATGAGCTGGTCGGCCGGGTAGTGAATTCATTAGGGATTCCTATTGACGGCAAAGGGCCCATCAACGCCAAGGCCTCATCACCCATCGAAAAAGTGGCCCCCGGCGTTATCAGTCGCCAGTCGGTGTCCCAACCGGTGCAAACCGGCTTGAAAGCCATCGACGCCATGGTGCCTATCGGCCGCGGCCAGCGGGAATTGATCATCGGCGACCGCCAAACCGGTAAAACCGCAGTGGCCGTCGACGCCATCATCAATCAGAAAGGCACCGGCGTGAAATGTATTTATGTGGCAGTGGGTCAAAAAGCTTCCAGTATCGCCAACGTGGTTCACAAACTGGAAGAACACGGCGCTCTGGAGCACACCATCATCGTTGCGGCCAGCGCTTCCGATGCGGCGGCCATGCAATTTATCGCCCCATACGCCGGTTGCGCCATGGGTGAGTATTTTCGTGATATCGGTCAGGATGCCTTGATCGTATATGACGATTTGACCAAACAGGCCTGGGCGTATCGCCAAGTGTCCTTGTTGCTGCGCCGCCCGCCGGGCCGTGAAGCCTATCCCGGTGACGTATTCTATTTACACTCCCGCTTGTTGGAGCGTGCGGCAAGGGTAAACGCTGACCATGTGGAAAAGCTCACCAATGGCAAAGTCAAAGGTCAAACCGGTTCGCTAACCGCACTGCCTATCATCGAAACCCAGGCTGGTGACGTATCGGCGTTCGTACCCACCAACGTGATTTCCATTACCGACGGACAGATCTTTCTGGAAAGCGATTTGTTCAACGCCGGCATTCGTCCCGCCATCAACGCCGGTTTGTCCGTATCCCGGGTAGGGGGCGCGGCGCAAACCAAGATCATCAAGAAACTCGGCGGCGGGGTGCGTTTGGACCTGGCTCAGTATCGTGAGCTGGCGGCTTTCGCCCAGTTCGCTTCGGACTTGGACGAATCCACTCGTAAACAAATCGAGCGAGGTCAGCGAGTCACCGAATTGATGAAACAAAAGCAATATCAACCACTGACCATTGCCGACATGGGCTTTACCTTGTACGCGGCGAATGAAGGTTATTTGGACGATGTGCCTGTGAACAAAGTGGTGGACTTCGAAGCGGCCATGCATTCGTTTGTGCGTTCCAACTACGCCGACTTGTTGAAACAAATCAATGAAAGCGGCGACTACAACGACGACATAGCGGCGAAAATGAAAGAAGCGTTGGATAAATTCAAGTCCAGCAGCACCTGGTAAAGGAAGGGGTACACCATGGCAGTTGGTAAAGAGATACGAAATCAGATCAAGAGCGTCAAAAACACGCAGAAGATCACGCGTGCCATGGAGATGGTCGCGGCCAGCAAAATGCGCAAAGCGCAAGACCGCATGGCTGCTTCAAGGCCTTATTCCGAAAAAATTCGCAACGTGATCGCGCACTTGGCGCACGCTCACCCCGAATACCGGCATTCCTACATGAACGAGCGGGAAGTCAAGCGGGTGGGTTTTATAATTGTGTCCACCGATCGCGGTTTATGCGGTGGCTTGAACGCCAATATGTTCCGGCGTACTTTGCGTTCACTGCGCGAGTGGAATGATAAAGGCGTGGCAATAGATCTTTGCACCATAGGCTCCAAGGCATATTCTTATTTCAAGCGGCTGGGCAGCAATATTGCGGCGCATACCAGTCACTTAGGCGATGCGCCGCGAGTGGAAGATTTGATCGGGACCGTAAAAGTGATGTTGGACGCTTTCGATGAGGGCAAGATCGATCGTTTGTACGTGGTATATAACAAATTTGTTAATACCATGACTCAAGACCCCCAATCGTTACAGCTATTGCCCATCGAAAAAGACGAAAACGAAGAGTTGGAGCGTCACTGGGACTATATGTACGAGCCCGAAGCCAAAGAAGTATTAACGGATTTATTGACCCGTTACATCGAATCTTTGGTGTATCAAGCCGCCGTGGAGAATACCGCCTGTGAACAAGCCGCCCGTATGGTGGCCATGAAAGCCGCCTCGGATAACGCCGGCGACATGATCGACGACTTGGCCCTGGCCTACAACAAAGCTCGCCAGGCTGCCATTACACAAGAGCTGTCGGAAATCGTCAGCGGCGCGGCCGCGGTTTAAGGCGACGCAAACAGGATTTAATAGAGAGTTTAAGACATTAAGGGGACCTAGAATGAGTTCTGGAAAAATTGTGCAAATAATCGGCGCGGTAGTGGACGTGGAATTTCCACGCGAAGCGATGCC
>JASFLF010000097.1:0-8521 GCA_050118235.1 Gammaproteobacteria bacterium
TTTTGATTGCATTCGTGCCACGCAATGAACTAAACGATATATTTGTTCACTATTTTGATGAAAGCATACAGTTTCGCCAAGACGCCGATTATTTTGAGAATAATCTCAGCGGTTTATTATTAATCGATTATTCGCTGGATTCCGGCGAACCTGGTGGAATCAGTAATCCACAATTCTTAAACGACGTTGAGAAGTTCACCCAGTGGTTCCGGCAACAACCCGAAACCATCCATGTCAACTCGATTACCGATACTATGAAACGCCTGAACAAAAACATGCATGGTGATGATCCGGATTGGTATCGCGTTCCGCAAGAACGGGATTTGGCGGCACAATATTTATTGCTTTATGAAATGTCATTACCTTATGGCTTGGACTTGAACAATCAAATTAATATCGACAAATCCTCGACCCGTTTTACGGTCTCGTTACATACCATTTCCACCAATCAACTACTGGCACTGGAACAGCGGGCGCAAGAATGGTTGGAGCAAAACGCTGCAACTATTCTGAACCCTCATGGTAGCGGCTCGTCAGTCATGTTCTCTCACATTGGCAAACGCAATATAAAAACCATGTTAATGGGCACCACATTGGCACTGGTGTTGATATCTATGATATTAATCGTTGCTTTGAGGTCTTTTAAAATCGGTTTTATCAGTTTACTACCCAACCTGGTCCCTGCCGCTATGGGCTTTGGATTGTGGGGGTTATTAGTGGGCGAAGTGGGTCTCAGTTTATCAGTGGTTGCGGGCATGACCTTGGGGATCGTGGTGGATGATACAGTGCATTTCCTAAGTAAATACCTGCGAGCCCGGCGCGAAAACCATCTATCCGCCCCTGATGCAGTGCGCTATGCATTTACCACTGTTGGCATGGCGTTGCTGACCACTTCCATCGTATTAGTGGTTGGATTTTTGGTATTAGCGCAATCCAGCTTCCAGTTGAACGCCGGTATGGGTTTATTGACGGCTATTGTCATCACATTTGCCTTAATGGCAGATTTTCTATTTTTACCACCGCTATTGATGAAATTCGAGGAGAGCAAAGATGAAAAAACGGATCCTTCTACTGTGCCTGGCACTGCTGCCACTTAATCTACTCGCACAAACACCGGAGGAAAAAGGTTTAGCCATCGCTGTCGAAGCGGACAAACGCAACACCGGCTGGAAAGACCAAAAAGCCGAACTGACCATGGTCTTGCGCAACCGCCAAGGACAAACCTCCGAACGGGCCATCCGCACCAAATCCATGGAAGTGGAAAACGACGGCGACAAGACCATGTCCATCTTCGATAATCCCAGAGATGTGCAAGGCACCGCGTTCTTAAGTTTCACCCACGCCACTACCGCGGACGATCAATGGCTGTACTTGCCGGCATTGAAACGCGTCAAACGCATCGCGTCCAACAACAAATCCGGACCGTTCATGGGCAGCGAATTTGCGTACGAGGATTTGTCTTCACAAGAAGTGGAAAAATTCACTTATAAATGGCTGCGCGACGAACAATATGAAGGCAAAGCTACTTTTGTCATCGAACGCACCCCCACGTATGAATATTCGGGCTATACCAAACAAATCGCCTGGATAGACAAAGAAATCTATCAACCGTTAAAAGTGGAGTTTTACGACCGTAAAGACGCTTTGTTAAAGACGCTCACCAACCATGAATACAAACAATATCTTGATAAATACTGGCGCGCCAGCCGTATGGAAATGGTGAACCATCAAACCAACAAAAGCACCACGTTGCATTGGAAAAACTACCAATTCAACAACGGCTATACCGACCGCGATTTCGACCGCAACAGTTTAAAACGTGCCAGATAACAGTGTTATGCGTTATAAAGTAATAATTAGCGCTGTTATTGCGTTGCTAACACCATCGCTACAAGCACATGAGTTTAGAGGCAACGTGGCAATAGAATACCGGCAGTTTTTTGCAGACGCCCTGTATGAAGACCAGTTTAACAATGATGTATCTCTGTCCGCACAACCGGAATATTTTCATCAATGGGACAATAATAAGCAAATAGTCGCTTTTACCCCTTTTGTACGCCTCGATCAACGCGACGATGAGCGCACTCATTTCGATATCCGCGAGTTAAGCTGGTTGGGTGTATACGATTTAGGCGAGTTGCGTATCGGCATCCGCAAGGTATTCTGGGGAGTAACCGAATCCCAGCATTTGGTGGACATCATCAATCAAACCGACTTTGTGGAAAATATCGACGGCGAAGACAAATTGGGCCAACCGATGATTAACGCCTCCATCGTCCGGGACTGGGGCACCATCGATTTATTTGCTTTGCCGGGATTTCGCGAAAGGACCTTTGCGGGCAAAAACGGGCGCCCGCGCAGTCAATACGTCGTTGACAAGGATCTTACTGAATACGAGTCCTCTGAGGAAGAAAAACACATTGATTTTGCCGCCCGCTATTTTCATTACATCGGCGCCTGGGAGTTCGGCATCAGTCAGTTTTACGGCACCAGCCGCGATCCCAATCTTAGTCCGGCGCTCACTGCCCGAGGGGAAATCGTACTCAAACCATTTTACCCCATCATCAATCAGACCGGTCTGGATGTACAAGCCATTCTCAGCAATTGGTTGCTGAAATTGGAAGTCATAAGCCGTGAGGGGCAAGATAAAGATTACAGCCGCTATGCCGCGGCAACCGGCGGTTTCGAATATACAATCGTCGGTATTTTTCAATCCATCGCCGACCTGGGTATTATTAGCGAATACCTATACGATGAAAGAGGTAGTGACGCCGACCCGGGTGGTTTTATGGCGTCACCTTTTCAAAACGACTTAATGGTGGGGGCTCGCCTGGCGTTAAACGATGTACAATCCACTGAAGTGCTCGCCGGATTGATTATCGACCTGGCCCATGGTGATCGTTTTTATAACATCGAAGCCGAACGACGCCTCGGCGATGCCTGGAAACTGAGTTTAGAGGCAAGAGTGTTAACGCATGTCGAGCAGAGCAATCCCTTTTGGGATATTCGCAAGGATGACTATGCACAGCTGAATTTGGAGTGGTTTTTTTAAACGTTTTTATTAACCACAAAGTAATGTAAATATGCGTACGATCAGAATAATTACCATCTTACTCGCCACGTTAGCGGTGGGGGCGGTTATCGCCGCACTGTCAGTGGGCGCCAAATGGCAAGTGCAGGTCGAGCAACACATCAATGCGCCCGCCAGCGAGATATTTCCTCTCATTAGCACATTGAAGAAGTGGCCGGAGTGGACGGTATGGAATCAAACAAACCACCCCAATATACAAATGACTTATGAAGGGGCGGATTCCGGACCAGGTGCCATACAAATCTGGCACGATGGTAGCGACAAAGGAATTTTAGAGATTATCAACAGCGAACCTGACCAATTCGTAGAATATCGGCTCAACATGGGAGGCGGCCTGTTTTTCATGAATGGCCGAATCACTCTAAGCGAATCTCAACAGGGAACTCTGGTAACGTGGAAACTCTGGGGTGACAATGGCTCCAATCTTATTGCACGTTTAATGGCTTTGGCGTTCAAACCCACGATGAAAAAAGACCTCTCGGATGGCCTCGGCAATTTACGACTATTGTTCACACAACAGCCGTCCACATAAGAAAAATAGACACGTTGTTTTGCATATCACCTTAACCATTAGAATGATTTTATCTTTGTAGTCATTCCGCTACATCTTCTTCAGTATTTTATACCTCATCATCTAAGCTGCCGTAACATGACAGACTTCAATCGTCAATAATTGACAATCCCCTACTTGTTTTCCATTATACGACCGTGATGCGCTGCAGGAAGATAGCGCTGAACAAAAACACTAAAAATAGGGGAAACATAATGCATAAACAGCAGGGAATCACATTCACGCGACAACGCAAAGAACAGTCCAAGAAACAATACAAAAAACAATACAAGAACCATCGCAAACCTATACAGTCAGCATTATTGTTCATCACCTTAGTCGGCGGATTATGGCTGACATGTCAAGCTAACGCCGGCAACGAATCGCAGCGGTATAAAAACAATGAGCAACTTTTGATTCAGTGTGACAAAGATTGCGATCAAGTTAAAACACGCATTAGGGAGTTGGGCGGTTCGATTACCCGGGAATACACCGGCATTGGCGCATTGGCGGCCACCTTGCCTAACGAACATGCCGGGCAAATCGACAAAACCCCCGGCGTCGTCTCGATCAGCAAAGACACCTTGATTTCGCTGCCCAAGCCGACCCACCACGTCGCCATCAATAAGAATGCCTCGACAACCCAGATTCTTTCCCACGCGCAATTGAAGACTATCCTGCAGCAACACCCGCAAAATTATAGTTTCAACAACGTGATGACAGGCGCCGCGCAATTGCATCAAAACAACATATTTGGGGATGGCGTAGTTGTCGCGGTGATCGACAGCGGTACCGCGAACAATGCGGACGTCGTGCCTTCCATTGCCGGCAATGTGATTGGTGGGGAGAACTTTGTGGATCTGCCTGGCGAGCCTTCCGCAACCAGTACATCGAACGACTCGCACGGCACGTGGGTAGCAGGCATGATTGCATCGCACATTGGTATCATATTACCTAATGACGATGAGTTGATACAGTCCGTCAGCCAGCATGCCCCCGATAGCGTCTTCCCCCTGGACAATGGCGAATCGTTAGTGCCTATGGTTGGCACTGCACCCGGTGCAAGCCTGTACGCCATGAAAGTGTTTCCCGCCGGCGAAGGCGACACTCCCGCCTCTATTGTGGCCGCAGCGCTGGATCGGGTATTGACTCTAAAACGCAATTTCAACAACGGGGTACCTGCGGATCCGATTGCCGGTGACGGCAGTGAAGACAATCCTTATGTGTATGATTCACTGAACATTCAAGTGGTCAACATGAGTCTGGGTGGCATTACATTATTCGCCGGCCGTGAATTAGAAGATTTGCTAGTGTTGGAACTACTCAAAGAAGGTGTCACCGTGGTCAGTTCCGTGGGTAACGAAGGATTTACCGCCATGACCGGTGGCAGCCCCGGCACCAGTGTCGCATCGTTAACCGTCGGCGCCACCATGACACCGCAACACGAACGCATTCTACGTGATTTGCAGTATGGCCCGGGTACCGGTGAACTGTTCCGGCCCAACGACATACTGCAAACCGCGTTTTTCAGCTCCCGAGGCCCTACCGCCGACGGCCGTGCCGGTTTGCAGTTGATGGCCAACGGTTTTGCCGCGTTCACCCAAGGCGCCGATGGTGGGATAGCGTTCATTTCCGGAACCTCTTTTTCGGCGCCGACAGTCGCCGGTGCGGCAGCTTTATTATGGCAAGCGGCACCCCATAGCAGCGCTGCCCAGATCAAAGACGCGTTAATCGGCAACGCCAACGTGGCCCTGCTAGGCAACCGGAGCGACGCCGAAATCGACCGTGGCAAAGGATTTACCGATGTGGTATCGGCCCAAGACGCCGTTATAACCGGCAATGTTGTGCACACAATACCGCAATTACCCAAAGTCCGTAAGAAACCATCCGAAGTTGAAGACAATATTGAAGCGTTGGGCATCGAAGTCATCGAATTGGAGCACAGGAAATTCCGTCGCGAAGTATCCTTAATGCCCGGAGAGGTATCACACTTCTTCATCGAAAGTTCGCTGGAAACCGACAACATTGTGGTTGAGATCAGCGATATCACACCCGAACTTCCGCCCGATCAACAAAACGCCTTGTTCGGTGACGGCCTGTTACTTACTGCGGTTGACACGCCTACTTCCTTCAATGATATTTTTATTGACGATAGAATATTGGAAGACTCGGTATACCACATAGACCGTCCGCAAAGCGGTATTATTCGGATAGCCTTACTGGGCGACTGGACCAACGCCGGCACGGTTTCGGCGAAAATCACCTTGCATGAACAGCAACGCAAGCTGACTCCACCATTTTCCACAGGCAAGCTACTAGACGAAGAAATCGACAACTATACACTCGACGTGGATCAACACAGCAAACAACTTAACGTAGAATTATCCTGGCAAGCGGACTGGGGACATTATCCTACTCATGATATTGACTTGATTCTGTTTGATCCCAACGGCAATCCATATTACGAAGGCGCCACGTTGGACAGCCCGGAGCGAGTCGGCATCGAAAATCCCGAACCAGGCCAGTGGACCATACTGGTCACCGGCTACCAGTTGCATGGCTTTGAGGACAAATACGTTTTGCGCATAACCGATCATGACAACCGACCATTAAGGCAGCACCGTCGGCGTAATAAACACGATTAACGAGCTCTTAAACACACAGTATTCAGGAGTAAGCTATGGAAAAAATAACCGCCAATTTAATGGTGACCAATATGCGGCAAAGCCTCGATTTCTATTGCGAGGTATTGGGATTCACACTCAGTATGGGAGTGAACGGCGATCAAGAGATTTTCACCAATGGTGTGATTCGCGACGACCTGGTCTATGTTATGTTGTCCCATGGCTCGGAGGGGCTCATGCTGCAACGGCGGGACAGCCTGGCGGAAGATGTACCGGTGTTTGCGGCCGATGCCACTCCCGGCGGAACGTTTACACTCTATATGAGGGGCGAACCGGTCGATGCGCTGGCCGCCCGCCTTCCCGATAGCGTAGAGATCATAAAAGGCCCCGAAACCACCTGGTACGGCATGCACGAGCTTTATATCCGCGACCCGGACGGTTACGTACTTGCCTTTGGAGCGCCCGATGGCCCACCGCCTGCATGAACACGAAATGCGTTAAGCTTTCCGTTCTTTAACTCTGCCGAAGACTTAAAGCCTCTAGCGTAGCGGCCTACAAAACTAAATATAATTACCACGAAGCACACGAAGTATTTTTTGAATATAATTGTTTTTCCCTTCGCGCTCTTCGTGTGCTTCGTGGTGAGATCCATGTCGGTGGCTTAACCCCCGGTGCAACAATAATATAAATTTCGAAACTTGAGTTACTTAATATTGCCTTTATTACTAGTCGTGGCATCCAGTTTATATTGCAGAGAATCCCTTTCCGCCTTGAGATTATTGAACTGCAGTTGCAATTGCGAAACCTGTTTTTCCAGTAGCGCCGCTTTACTCCTCAGCTTTTGTACTTGCTCGGATGCCGGGGCGGTGCGCGGCGTTTGATTGGTTTGCAACTGCGCTAATTGATCGGACAGTTCTTGAATTTTTTGCACGGCTTGCGCATACTGCTCTTTTAACTTGTTAGTATCAAGAGCGTCTTCGACAACAACGCCACTGCTTGCTTTTGCCAGGTTTGCCTTTTGAATCATGATCCGCCGAGCCAAGCCAGTGAGCAATTGGATTTGCTCGTACAATGCATGATTGCGCATATCACGGTAGTCAAAAGCTTCAGCGATGGCTTGAAGTTTGGTTTCCAAATCCAGCAGATAAGTTTCATAGTCTGAAGTACTCAGCGATCCCAGCTTGTCCACTGCCCGGGTGATGTGTAGGGCATGAAATACAGCAAACTCATATTTTTTGGCCGCCTCAACAATAGCATCCTCGTCATTGACGTTTTTCTCAATGATGGCGTTGACTTCCTGCAGTGCTTGTTCGGCTGTTTCAAACGTTTTTGGGGCCAGCCGTTTTCCCCCCAGGGATTTCACCTCCGTAAACACAATATTGGATTCGTTCAAAAAGTTGTACTTGACGACTTTGATTTCCAAGCCCTGCAATTCTTGTAATAATGCAGCCTTTTCTTTGGCCAGATCTTGTTTCGGATCCATCGTCTTCTTGCCCAAGACGAAGTCTTCGATATCCCGCAGTAGCTTGGAAGCTTGATAAACCAACCTATCGAACTCACCCGCATAGGAACGGGTAACTGACTTTGCCCTCAGTGTATGCATCGCGCTCAACACCTCGGGCATTTGTTTTTCCGCTTGTATTTTTACCTGGCGGCAAATATTCAATTGTTTTTCCGCGACGTATAGCTGCTTGAGCACCTCCATCTCGTCAGCATTGGATCTGCGCAAAGAGTCAGCCTTGGACATCGCGGTTCTGCCTTTTTTAAATTGATCGGGAGCAAAAAAATCCAAGCCTTCCTGATTTGCGGCGCCGTAAGCGGCATCCACTCTCTTGTACACTGCATCAAAGGATGAGTCCGCGTATTTGGAGGTCACCACCTCATCAGGTACTTCGGGTGGCAAAGCGCAAGACACCATGAGTGTCACGGCAATAAAGTTTACCCACAACAAACGAACCATTAGCATTTCCCCCGGTGGTCCCTAAACATTTACTGATCTGATTTTTCAAACACTTTTCAGAATAGCAAAATTCAGCAAGCGATGTCTTGGGCAATCGGGCGTGCTGTGTTGACCACAATTTATCCAATCCAGCCAGTAGAGTCCCTTGTCTAAATTCGCTACACTTGCGCGATGACTGAAACCGTGAATTCTACCCAGCAACACACCCCCATGATGCAGCAATATTTACGCATCAAAGCGGAATATCCCCATACCTTGTTGTTTTATCGCATGGGCGATTTCTACGAATTGTTTTA
>JASFLF010000098.1:0-8492 GCA_050118235.1 Gammaproteobacteria bacterium
AGGCCGGCAGCTATTATGTTTTTATTTGACAATTTATTATTCGGCGTGGGCGGGATATTTCACTCCAATGTCTGGTGTAATCGTTGTCAACTTGTTGTGGCCCGATGAATTCGAATGGTCGCAGTTGCAGTATTTCGGTGCAAATGCAAAAGGAGCATCCCAATGATCGCTTCGTTTAGTTTTCTAAGCACAATTGTTACCGTCGCCTCGGCAATAACGGTGATCTCTACCGTTTTGTTATTTATTTTGCTGGTCCTGGATTGGACAAAGGGGAAACAATGGTAAGTCCGATTAATCCTTTATTGAAAGAACCCTTGCCTGAAAAAGATCCTACTGCTGGTATTGAACGCCCGCTGGCGCTTTTAAAACATATACCGGAGGATCCGGTACCGTTGCTGGAGTTGGCCAATCACTCCATCGTATCGGCACGCCAACTTACCCGAGATCAGATCGTGCAGTTATGTCGTTTGGCGGCAAAACACGAGGCGGTTCCGGCGCAAACCCGTCGCCCCTTAGTGGGTAAGATATTGATTAGCGCTTTTTACGAACCGAGCACCCGTACACGCTTGTCATTCGAAAGCGCTTGGCACCGCTTAGGTGGAGACATAATGTCTATTACCGATCCCGCCACGACAGGTATCGCCAAGGGTGAATCGCTGTCCGATGTGGCTGAGATGCTGAACAACTACGGTGACTTAGTGGTGTTGCGAGAGTCTCACAATGATGCAATTTACGAGATGCTCAAGAATTTACGAATACCCATCGTAAACGCCGGCAACGGTATCGATGAGCATCCAACCCAAGCCTTGGCGGACATCTATACCATATTTAAATGGCGGCCGGAGTTAATGTCGGAGGATGTTTCAGAACAGCAACGCGCGAGCATAGGTGTCATAGGCGTGCCGAGTCGTATGCGTACCGTACGCAGCTTATTGTATTTGCTATCCTTATTTCCTAAGAGTTTTAAGGAAGTGGCTATCATCTGTAATGAAGACGATGTTTTTGCCGAGAACCAACGGGAAAATCTTGAGGCTACCGGCTTGAAACTTCGCGTAGTCAAAGACCTTAATCAAGAATTACCTAACCTGGATGTGGTTTACATCAATTCCATCGCGTGGGTGGGTGACAGCTATGAAAAACTCGGTAAAGAGTATCAATTAAGTTCCAAATCACCATTGAAAAAAACTGCCATTGTTATGCACCCGCTTGCGCGGGGCGAAGAGTTATCCACAGACCTGGACGATACGGCGCACAATTGGTATTTCGCTCAAGCGAGAAGCGCGGTTTACATTCGCATGGCGTTATTAACTTGTCTGGTGCAGCATAACTGGTAGCACAGAATCGCAACAAAAGGAGTGCACAAACAAATGTGTGGAATAGCAGGTTATATCTATGCGGATCCATCCAAACCGGTCAATCCCAAAATATTGTCGGCCATGGCAGCCATACAACACCACCGCGGGCCCAACGGCTATGGGTGGAAAAGCATCGATGACAGAGCCGTTGGATTCAGTCATGCGCGTTTGTCCATAATCGATCTAAATGAGCAACGAGCAAAACAACCGTTCTTATCCGCGGACAAAAATTTGTTGTTAGCGCATAACGGCGAGTTTTACGATTATAAAAGAATACGCGCGGACTTGGCGTCACGGGGCGAGCGTTTTGTCACAAAAAGCGACTCGGAACTCGTGTTGCACCTCTACCCGCGGCTGGGTCTGGAGGACATGTTGAAACAGTTGCGCGGTGAGTTTGCTTTCGCATTATATGACACACACCGCGACCGCCTAGTCCTGGTCCGAGATCGCTTTGGCATCAAACCGCTATATTGGTACGAACATAACGGCCTGCTGGCGTTCGGCTCCGAATTAAAAGTGTTATTCGCTCACCCGGAGGTGCCGCGTAAAATCAATTCGCAAGGATTGTATCATCAATTGATGCAAACCATTGTGCCGGGCTCCACACCTTTTGAACACATACACCAAGTCAAGCCGGGTTACATGGTGATTATTGAGCGCGCGCATGGGCGTTTTAAAATACACCAGGAAAAATACTGGGACATGGACTTTCCCACCATGGCGGAGCGCGGCAAGGAAAAGCCCGATGATCACTATATAGAGGGCGTAAGAGACGGATTATTGGAAGCCGTGCAACTGCGCTTGGAAGCGGACGTGCCGGTCGCGTGTTATTTGTCCGGAGGGATCGATTCTTGTTCCATTCTGGGCCTTTCAGCAGCCAGTCAGCAATCTCCGGTCAAAGCGTTCACCATAGGATTTGACGACGCTGATTATGACGAGACCGCAATTGCTAAGGAAATGGCACAAGCCGTTGCTGCGGATCAAGACATCATGATGTTACACGCGGCACATTTATACGATAATTTTGAGCGTACCATTTGGCACACCGAACGATCGATCTATAACACCTTGGGCGTGGCTAAATTGCTCATGAGCCAGCATGTTAATCAGGCGGACTATCGTGTGGTGGTTACGGGAGAGGGTTCGGATGAGTTGTTTGCTGGCTATCCGTCGTTCCGGCGTGACATGTTTATGCATGGCCTGGATAGTTTAAGCACAGCGGAACGAGCCAGTTGGGAGCAATTGCTGGCGGAAAGTAATAAATTATTCAAAGGTGCCATGTTGGCCGAAGAAGAATGGCACGACGATGCCTTGGATAAGCTGGTGGGATTCACCCCCAGCTGTCTGCAGCCATGGTTGTCCAGTTCCCAGCATGTTTTGGGATTAATGCAGCCGGATCTGGCGGCACACTTAAAAAATTATGAGCCGGGGCGAGCGATTGCCGAGCAACTGGATAGGGACATGTTGGCCGAGCGTCACCCCTTGGACAAAGCGCAATACGTATGGATTAAGACCATGTTGGAAGGCCAGATACTCACTTGGGGCGGTGACCGGGTGGATATGGCAAACTCCATGGAGGCACGTCCCGCGTTTTTAGATCACCATCTCGCCGAGTTTGCCACTCAGTTGCCACCGACAATGCGTATACGTGGCCGTACGGAAAAATACGTGTTACGCGAGGCTATGCGCGGCATTTTGCCCACTGTGTTATACGAGCGGGAGAAATTCGCCTTCATGGCGCCGCCGGCCCATACCGATCCGGAAAAATGGCAGGCGATGAAAGCCCTGGCCGACGAACATCTTTCAGAACAAGCTATCCAAGACGCCGGGTTGTTAAACGAGGCCGGCGTGCGAGAATTGTTTGAATTACATGAAAATCCAAATACCTCGGTGGCGACACAAGTGCAATTAGACGCCGTAATCAATCACATGTTAAGCGTGCAAATAATGCATAAACATTTTGTTAAAACCGATGTGCCCGAGCTAGCCATGCAGCGGGCCGAACAATATGGATGGTTGCCGTAGTAGAAACGACACAATAAAGACTGATTAACAGCTGCCGTCAAGCTGAAAGCGGCAGCTGAGTTATATCGTGGAATGGCCAATAAAATAGCAAGGATTGCCCTGTGGGTGGTAATAGTGATTGTTTTGCTGCCCATCATCGCGCTAATAGCGTACAAACCATCACGTGTTTTCATGCCTTGGCTCGTTGGCGTTGAGTGCCCGACAGAGCGAATTTGCATTGACGATAAAACCCGACTTGAACAGGCAAAGTCCCTTTATGAATCGGCTATCACTGATATCGAAGGTAAAATCGGCGGGTTTTCCTCTGCCCCAAAGGTAATATTTTGTGCAACCCAGCAATGTTTTGAGTCATTTGGCTTCAAAAGAGCCGCTGCTCAGACTATGGGAACAGTAGCAACCGTCATTGCTCCCAGAGGGTGGCGGGATTATTACGTAAAACATGAGTTCATACATCAGTGGCAAGCAGATCACATTGGGAGCTTGACGATGTTGTTTGTTCCTGAATGGTTGACCGAGGGTATGGCTTACTACCTCAGTGACGATCCGAGGTCAAAGCTTTCAGAACCATGGCAGTCTTATCGGGCAAAATTCGCGGCATGGTATGAAAAGGCGGATAAAAAGCATTTAGTAGCGCAGATTAAGGCGGAAATTTAGTCTAATCGGAATTCTGGGGCAAGCGAATCGTAAACACCGAACCTAGATTAGGCTCGCTCTGTACGGTAATGTCACCGCCCAATAATCTGCAGAGTCGGTGGCTGATAGCCAGGCCTAAACCGGTACCACCGTACTGGCGGGTAGTGGAACTGTCTGCCTGAGAGAAGTCTTTGAATAATTTGTCTTTGGCTTTTTCCGAAATGCCGATGCCGGTGTCGGCGACGCTGATAGCAAACCAATCGGGATTATTTAGACGATAGGGATCGGGGATAGTGGTGGCGGTTACTTTAATTTCACCGTCTTTAGTGAATTTACAGGCGTTACCGATTAAATTTAATGCACATTGGCGCACCATGGCAACGTCGGTTTTAACTCTAGGCAAATTGTCGGCGATGTATAGATTCAAGTGGTTGTTGTTTTTTGCGGCCAGTGTTTGCGAAATGTCGACGACTTCTTTCAGTAGAAAGGACAGGTCTATCTCATCCAATTGCACATCCACCTTACCGGCTTCGATTTTGGAGAGGTCTAATATATCGTTAATCACTGACAGCAAATGTTTACCGGCGGTTTGTATCTTTTCGATGTCGGGGGCCAATGTCTCTTGATTTAATTCCCGCACATCTTCTTGCAGCATATCGCTGTAGCCAATGATAGCGTTTAAGGGCGTTCTCAATTCATGACTCATATTGGCCAGAAAGACACTTTTAGCCTGGTTGGCCAACTCGGCGGCGATTTTGGCTTCATGCAGCTCGGCCTGATAGTTGTGCCGCTCGATGGCGGTGGCCACCCAACGGCCCATGAGTTTTACAATATTTATATCCAGCTCTTTGAACGGTTCGTGAGCTTTTTTACTGGAAAAATTGATTGCACCGTATTTTTTCTCGTTCACCCATAGAGGTGTGCCTATGTAGGATTCCAGTTTGGTGTTCAAATAGCTGGGGTGTGTATTTAGCGGCGAATTGGCGATATTTTCCATAGCCAGTGGAAAATCGTTTTCGAAGGTCAAGCTGCAAAATGTGTTTTTTAAAGGTAGCTTATCACCACGATGGAAGTGGAATTCTTCGGGGGCCACCACGCCCAGCAAATGAATGACATTGTTCGCCGTGTCGACCCGGCACACTTTGCCGATTTCCAAATCGAGCATTTTGCAGCCAACGTGCAAAATAGTTTCGATTTCTTCCTCGGGGCGTAATCCGGGCAGGGAAGCCGCCTCATACAATGTCTTGATGCGTTCGGCTTGGTGATGTTCAGCTTCCTGTGCGCGTTTACGTTCCTCGACTTCGTTTTCAAGCGCAATTTTCGATTGACCGAGTTTTTTGTTGGTGCGATTGACGTAGAGGGTTGCGATGGTCATGAGAATAAAAAGGGTTATGATAACCGGCGGCCAGTCCACGAAATGACTGATTAAATCGCCGAGGCTAATGTCGCGTTGATGTTTATAGGGACCGACATTGAGTTCTTTCATCAGGTCGTGCACGGGTTGGTAGTCCAAAGGGATTGTCCAGCCGGCGCTGTTGGCGAACAATGCGGCGGGGCTTTCAGGAGGCATGCTCAACAAGGCAATGGCAACGTCATGGGCTAGCTTGGTGGATGTATCTTTAGCGGTGGCAAAAGGCCACTCCGGGAATAAGCGCGTGCTGTGGGCCAAAGAGAACTGTGGATTTTGTTGCGGCGCAATGACCCGAAAGTCTTGCAAGCGGATCAAACCTTCTTGCGCCATAGTCTCGAGTATATTGGTTCTGACCGTGCCCGCATCCGCTGTTCCATCTTTCACGGCTAATACCACGCGATCCTGCGGCAAACCGGAAAACTCCAAGCGTTTTAAATCGGTTTCCGGGTCCAGGCCCTGTGATTTTAATTTTTGCCAGGCCATCCACCAGCCGCCGAAGGCGTTGGGGTGTACGGCCATGAAGGATTTACCTTTTAAATCTTTCAGGGTTCGAATGCTGGTGTTATCAGCCCGCGTAAAAATAACCGAACTGAAAACCGTGTAGATACCGTGTTGACCCCGATTGCGCAAAGTGGCGATACGGGAGATGCCATATTGCATTTCCAACTCGGCGTATTGTGCCGGATTGGTGAGCACAAAATGCACTTGATGATTTTTCACGGCTTGGTTCAGGGTATCGATAGACAGTGGTACGATGGCGAATTCATAACCACGCAACGTTTGGGTTAGATAGTCGGCCGTTGGTTGCCACATTTCGTAGGCTTTATCCGGGCCGCGAAAGGCTAGGATACCAATTGAAATTTGTTGGGGGTCTTGTGCGGCGTAAGCGTAACCCAATAACCCGCTCAGCAGCCATACGGCAAGCAGCAGCAACCATAGTGAGTTTTTCATCACTACCGCACACCACTGGGAATGAAGTAATCGCCCCGCGCTACTGGCATTCACACTTTGCCGCATAACGAATCGTTTAGAAAGCCTAAGTTTATGTACTTGCTGATTTTTATCGGCAGCCGTCTAGCCAGGCAGAATTGAATGTTGCCCCCATAAATAAAAATCTCGGAAGGATCCGGCCCAGCTCATTGTCGTCAACGTGCCTTACTGTGCCGTTTCTCTTAGTTTAGTTGGTTATATAGTTAAAACATTGTATAGAAACTATACACAAAGTAATAACATGGCTTACTTTTACGAAAAACGCAATGGCAAACACCTATATACGGAGATCATTGTTTTGTATATAGGTATTAGTTTCTATCGCTAAGCCTGTGATGTGGTTAATAAATGCTCAAATATTATTATTCAGTGAAAGCGCTCACTGCGGTAAGATTGCATTCCTTTATCCGATTGCTTCTAAAGATTGATTGTTAAACGCGAAACTAATTCCAGACGATTTTCAAAAAACATGACTCAACAATTTGTTCATCTTCATCTGCATACGGAATATTCATTAGTTGACAGCACTATACGGGTCAGACCTCTCATAAAAACAGTGGCGGAAGCCGGCATGCCGGCACTGGCGGTCACCGATCAATCCAATCTATTTTCCATGGTGAAGTTCTACCGGGCCGCCATTGCGCAAGGCGTCAAACCCATCATTGGCGTAGATGCTTGGATACATAACGCCGAGCAACCCAGTCAGCCGCATCGCATGGTGTTTTTATGTATGAACAATGAAGGGTATCAGAATTTAACGCAACTGGTCTCTTTAGGTTATACGCAGGGACAAAACAGCGGCATACCGATTATTCAACCTCAATGGTTGGATGGCAAAACCGATGGGTTGCTGGCGCTGTCGGGCGGAGTGCACGGACAAATTGGCCGGTTGCTGTTGGCGGCCAACTTTAAAGCCGCGCAAAGTGCCCTGCGGCAATGGTTAGCGTGGTTTCCGGATCGTTTTTATCTTGAGCTGCAGCGGGTGGGGAGGGTTGAAGATAATGATTATATCCAAGCGGCTGTGCAATTAGCCTTGCAAACCGGTACACCAGTGGTGGCGACCAACGATGTCCATTTTATAAAAGCGGACGATTTTGAGGCCCACGAAGCGCGGGTATGCATACATGAAGGCCGCACTCTGGACGATCCTCGACGACCCAAGCGCTATACTACTCAGCAATTTTTGCGTAGCGCCGAGGAAATGACGGAATTGTTTCGCGATATTCCGGAAGCACTGGAAAACACCATTGAAATCGCCAAACGCTGCAACGTGGAATTGACTCTGGGCAAGAATTATCTTCCCGATTTTCCCATTCCAGGCGGGCTGAGCGAAGAAGAGTATTTCCGCCAGCAGGCCAATGAAGGCCTGGAACGTCGGTTGCGTTTTCTGTTCGATGAGAATGGGGCGGACTTCGCCGATATTCGCCAGCATTACTTTGAGCGTTTAAATATCGAATTGGATGTAATTATCAGTATGGGTTTTCCCGGCTATTTTCTGATCGTAGCGGATTTCATCCAATGGGCTAAAAACAATGGCGTCCCGGTCGGCCCCGGCCGCGGTTCCGGGGCCGGGTCATTGGTGGCTTATGCTTTGACCATCACCGATTTGGATCCCATCAAATATGAACTGCTGTTCGAGCGGTTCTTAAATCCCGAACGGGTATCCATGCCGGACTTCGATGTGGATTTTTGCATGGAGGGTCGTGACCGGGTCATCGATTATGTGGCGCAACGATATGGTCGGGAAAAAGTCTCGCAAATCATTACCTACGGCTCTATGGCCGCCAAAGCGGTGGTCCGCGATGTGGGCCGGGTTATGGGCTACCCCTATGGTTTTGTGGATCAGATCGCCAAGTTGATTCCCTTTGAGGTAGGCATGACTTTGGCGAAAGCGCTGGAACAAGAAGAAGCGCTGCGGGAACGTTACGAAAAAGAAGAAGACGTCCAGTCGCTCATCGATATGGCGTTGTCCCTGGAAGGCCTCGCCCGCAATGCCGGCAAACATGCCGGCGGCGTGGTCATTGCTCCCTCCAAGCTTACGGATTTCGCGCCTCTGTATTGTGAACCCGGCGGTGCTG
>JASFLF010000099.1:0-8471 GCA_050118235.1 Gammaproteobacteria bacterium
AGGACAGTTCGGCGTCGGCGCCGGCGCGCAATACGATGGCGGTATCCGTGGAGCCGGCTTGCTTTAGCGTTGCCTCGAATCCGGCCGCCATGGCCAGCAGCGCAATCAGCACGCCCACCACGCCGGCGATGCCCACCACGATCACCGAGGTGGCGCCCAGGCGTTGTGGCAAGGTGGACAATCCGGTCCAGGTGATAGCCAGGGTCTGCCGGCCGCCGCGGCTCAACCACAACCAGGCCGTCAATCCCAGGCCTACGCCTAACATCAGCAGCGGCACGGCCATCCACAAAGCTATGCCCAGAATGATCAGGACCATAAGCCCCGCAGTTTGCGCAATAGTTTTTAAATTAGGCATGATCTGCGGCTCCTGATTTTACCGCTAGTGTAGTGTTTCATATAAAACGTGCATTTAGAAAGCCGCTCAAAGCGCGAGTGCGAGGCGCAGAGCGCAGGGAATGTCGGCTACCTTTCCAAGGTCTGCACCAACAGTAGGCGCATTTAGGCGACGCGGCAATCGTGCTTTGAGTGGCTTCCCGTAGGGCCAGATAGAATCTGTAAGACCCACCTCAAGTCTATCTCGTCTAAATGTGCGGTTTATATGAAACACTACACTAGCGTCCCGCCAAGGCGTCCACAATCTTAAGGCGCATGGCGTGCACGGCCGGCGGCAGGCCCACGGCCACGCCGAGCAACAGCATCAACACCACCCCGAGCAGCCAGGTTTGTGCCGTTAACGGCAAGGTGAGCTGGCCGCCGGTGGCGGCGCTCATGGCCGGCAACATCATTTTGGCCGTTGCCATGCCGCCCAGCCCGCCCAACAGCAGCAGGAATATGGCTTCGGCCAGGATGATGAGCAGCACCGCGCGGTTGGTAAAGCCTATGGTTTTCAACACTGCCAGCTCGGGAATGCGGTCGCGCATGGCTTGCGCCATGGTATTGCCGGTGAGTAGCAGCAAGGTGAAAAAGACCGCTCCCATAATGGCGCTGACAATCAAGCCGATATCGCCGATTTGTTTGGCAAACGACAGTTGGAACTCGCGCTCGCTTTGGGTCTTGGTTTCGTCGGAGGAATTGGCAAACATCTTGTCTATGGTCTGAGCCACATCGTTGGCGTGGGCGGGATCATCCACTTTGACGATGTACCAGCCCACGGTGCCCTGGCCGAACTGGCGGGCTTCATCAAAGTAGTCGTATTGAAACAGCATTTGTTGCTCTATGCCTTGCAGTTCGGTCTGTGCCGCGTGGAAGATACCCACCAAATCGAACTCCCAGGTGTTGCTGCCGTCTTTTTTGGGGAAAATGGTCGCCTGTAGCGGTATCTTGTCACCCACTTTCCAGCCGAAACGTTTAGCCAGTGTTTCACCAACGATGGCGCCGGTGCGGGTGTTGAGAAATGCCTGTTGCTGTTGTTCAGGCAGGACGATCTCGGGGTGGATATCGAGAAACGGTTTGGGGCTGACGGCAATGTTGGGGAAAAAATTCTTGGGATCTTGATAAATACCGCCGAACCAATTGGCGTAAGCCACTTCCTGTACGCCCGGTACTGATTGAATGCGCGTATAGTCCGCATAAGGCAGCGGTTGGATGATGGAAAACTTCGATGAGACGATCAGCCGGTCTATGCCCGCCATGCTTTCCGGGGCGTTAAACGCCACTCGCACGGCGTCCAACAGGCCAAACAAGGCAAACGCCGCCACCACCGAGAACAAGGTCAAGAAGGTGCGGGTCTTTTTGCGCATCAAACCCGCCCAGACCAGGTGCAGGTATTTCACGCTTGCGGCGCTCCGGCTTGGGTCGATGCTTCTATCGATGTTTCTGCCGATGCTTCTACTGATTTTTCTACTAAAGTGCCCTTGTCCAGGTGCAACGTGCGGCCGGCGTATTCGGCGGCCTTGGGATCATGGGTTACCATGATCATGGTTTTGCCGTGTTCGCGATTGAGGCGTTGTAACAGGGTGAGTATCTCTTCGGCGGAGTGGCGGTCCAGGTCCCCGGTGGGTTCGTCGCACACCAGCAGCGTGGGATCGGCTACAATGGCGCGGGCGATGGCCACGCGCTGCTGCTGGCCGCCGGACAATTCGCCGGGTTTATGGGAAACCCGGTCCTCCAGTCCCACCAGCTTCAAGGCGATGCCAGCGTTACGGCGGCGTTGCGCGGCGTTCAAGCGCGTCAGCAGCAAGGGCAGCTCGACGTTTTTTTGTGCCGACAACATGGGCAGCAAGTTGTAAAACTGAAACACAAATCCCACGTGTGCCGCCCGCCAGCGGGCCAACTGGCCCCCGGAAAGATTATCAATGCGCTGGCCGGCCACGCTCACGCTTCCTTCTGTAGGTGTGTCAATGCCGGCAAGCAAATTCAGCAGCGTGGTTTTCCCGGAGCCGGACGGCCCCATCAGCGCCAGAAAATCCCCCTCGGGAATGTTCAAGTCGATATGATGCAACACTTCGACTTTTTGTTTGCCGCGTTCGTACACCTTGCTGACGCCGCGGATCTCGATCAAGTCCGACATTTTCCCCCCTCCTTTGAGTTTCCTTTTTAAACGCTATCCAGTGTTTCGTTAACCAGAATATTTCCGTTAACCAGAATGTTTCCGTTAACCAGAATGTTTCCGTTAACCAGAATGTTTCCGTTAACCAGAGTTGTTCCGTTAACCAGCGGATTTCAATTTTATTCGCATGCCGTCTACAAGGTCGGCCGGCGGATTACGCACCACACGGGTGCCGCGATCCAGGCCCGACTCCACCAGGCGCATATCGCTATAATTTTGCCCCGGCACCACCTTACGCCGCTGAACACGGTCGTCATCTATCACAAATACCACGCTTTGGCCGTCGCGCTGCACAATGGCCGACGCCGGCACCAGTACACCCTTAGTAGGCGTTTGCGCCGTTTGCGATGGCTGGTTATCGTAAAAGGATACTCTAACACCCATATCAGGAACAATGCGAGGGTCTTTTTCTTTCAGGGCAACCCGCACCCGTACCGTGGCCTTGCTGCGGTCCGCGGTGGGGATAATGGCGATTACTTCCGCCGGGATCTTCCAATTGGGGTAGGCGTCCAGCACCGCGATTACCGGCTGGCGCGGCTTGACCCGGTTGATGTAGGCTTCGTTTACGTCCACTTCCACTTCCAGGGAGTCCATATCGACGATGGTGCAGATGCCGGTGCGGGTATAACCGCCGCCCGCCGACATGGGCGAGACGATCTCGCCAGGTTGGGCGGCTTTAGCCACGACTACACCGGAGAACGGCGCACGAATGATGGTATTGTCGAAGTTGATTTGCGCTACGTTTAACTGCGCTTTGGCCACATCGATTTGTTTGCGCTGCGCGGCCAGCTGGGCACCGAGGGTGGTCATGCGAGTATTGGCGTCTTCTACCGCCTGGCTGGAGGTGAGGTTGCGGCTATTGAGTTCCAGCTGACGCTTGTAATCGCGCTCCGACTGTTGCCATTGCGCCTCCAGTTGACCCACTTGAGCTTGCACCGCGCTGAGCTGCGCTTGTGCAAGAGTAAGCTGGGCTTGTTGATCGGTGTTGTCAAGGCGCGCCAACACCTGGCCTTCCCTCACTTTATCACCTTCATCGATCAATACTTGCGACAGCTTGCCGGTAATCTTGGACGACACCGTGGCATCCACCCGGGCGGTGACATAGCCGGCGGCATCCAGCACCGCGGTCGACTGGCCGTTGGTATTGAGCGGTGCTTGCACTAAGGCGGCTTCCACCACCACCGCCTGCGGCTTAAACGCCACCACACCACCGGCCGCCACCAGCACCATTATCAGGATCGCCGCGACAAACCAAAGCCAGCGACTGCTGACGCCGCCGCTGTGGCGTTGCTCAGGCTCAATACGCAACTGCGATAAAAGTTCACTGTCGTTCACTTGCTATAATACTCCAACCGGGGCGGAGAGCCGCTTCTTTAATCGGATCAACGCAGGACCTATGAAACGAATTTGTGATACACCGCTTAGACACCGTATCAAGTGCAATATAGCGAAACAATAGCCATGTGTCTGTACATAGTTATGGCAGGCGGCTTTTTAAAGATCTACAAGTTATGCCAGATTGGGCGAAAGACGTTAAGTCAAATCTTCGTAACGGAGCACTACGAGCGGGATTAGTTGGTAAAAAGGAAATCTTTTCATTATATTGATCAAAGATTTCGGCAAGGTTACCCATAGCGTCCGGTGATATAAGCTTCGGTTTCTTCTTTTTCGGGATTGGTGAATAAGGTGTTGGTATTGTTGAATTCGACCAAATGGCCTAAATACAAAAATGCCGTGTAGTCCGCCACCCGGGCCGCTTGTTGCATATTGTGGGTGACGATGACGATGGTATAGTCTGTTTTCAACTCGTTGAGCAATTCTTCAATTTTTAGTGTTGAAATGGGATCCAGCGCCGAGGCGGGCTCATCCAGCAGCAATACTTGCGGTTTAACCGCAATGGCTCGCGCAATGCACAAACGTTGTTGCTGGCCGCCGGAAAGCTGCGTGCCGTCGTGTTTTAACTTGTCTTTTACCTCGTCCCATAGCGCGGCTTTGCGCAAGGCCCACTCCACCCGCTCATACATCCGGCCGCGAGACAGTTTTTCATAAAGCCGCACGCCAAAAGCAATATTGTCGTATATGGACATGGGAAACGGTGTCGGTGATTGAAACACCATACCGATTTTCAACCGCAAGCGATTGAGGTCGTAGCGCTTGTCCAGGATATTGTCGTTGTCAAACCATATTTCGCCAACGGCGCGCTGCTTGGGATATAACTCGTAAATGCGGTTAAAACAGCGAATCAGTGTGGATTTACCGCATCCCGAAGGGCCTATAAAGGCTACTATGTTATGTTCCGGAATGTGCAGGTTGATGTCCTGCAAGGCCCTTGTTTTACCGTAGTAAAAATCCAATTGCTTCACCGTGAGCTTGTTGTTCACCACGGGAGTTTCTAGTTGTGACTTGTTCATAACCGGCTTCGGTATGGGGAGTGTAATAATTTTGTTCATGCGGGTATTTATCGCCTCAACGAGCTTTTGGGATGCAGAATAAATCGCGCCAGGATAATCAGCGCAAGCACACTGGTGGTAATCAACAAGGCTCCCACCCATGCAAGGTGGTGCCAGTCTTCATAGGGGCTCATGGCAAACTGAAAAATCACCACCGGTAGATTGGCGATGGGCTGGTTGAAATCGGTGCTCCAAAACTGATTATTCAGCGCGGTGAACAACAGCGGCGCGGTCTCACCGCTGATGCGCGCCACCGCCAGCAAGATGCCGGTCAAGATGCCGGCACGCGCGGCGCGGTAGACAATATAAACAATCACCTTCCACCGGGGAGCGCCCAGGGCGGCGGCCGCCTCACGCATGGTATCAGGCACCAGTTTTAACATGTCATCCGTGGTGCGCACCACCACCGGTATCACGATCAATGACAGCGCCAGGACGCCCGCCCACAAGGAAAAATTCCCCATTTTCACCACCACCATTTCGTAGATAAACAATCCAATGATGATCGAAGGGGCGCTAAGCAAGACATCGTTAACAAAACGCACGGCGTGTGCCGTTTTGGAAAATTTGTCATATTCCGCCAGATACGTGCCCGCCAAAATTCCTATGGGTGTGCCGACCAAAATACCGCCTACGGTCAACAGCATGCTGCCGGCAATGGCGTTGATCAGGCCACCGGAGCTGCCCGGTGGCGGAGTGATTTTGGCAAACACCTGCCAGTCAATCCAAGGCAGGCCGTTGCTTAATAGTGTCCATAACAACCACATGAGCCAGAACAAACCGAACGCCGTACTGGCAACGGCGAACATTATACTCATGCGGTTAATCAAGCGACGGCGCAAATACAGTGTGTCCATGATGAATCAACCTGTGGGTGCGGGTTTTGCCGATCGTGCCAACAACAATTTCGCCAGTACCAGGACCGCCATAGTGATGAAAAACAGCATCAAACCCAAAGCGAACAATGATGAGGTGTAGAGGTCACCGACCGCTTCGGTGAATTCGTTAGCGAGGGTGGATGAGATAGTGGTGCCCGGCATAAATAACGAGCCATGAATGCGCTGGGCGTTGCCGATGACAAAGGTGACCGCCATGGTTTCGCCCAAGGCGCGGCCCAAGCCCAACAAGGCGCTGCCCACAATGCCGGATTTGGTGTAGGGCAACACGATATGGCACAGCACTTCCCAGGTGGTGGCGCCAAGACCGTAAGCGGATTCCTTTAACGGTTTCGGCACGATCTCAAACACATCGCGCATCATTGCGCTTATAAAAGGCAGTACCATGATAGCCAAGACCAAACCGGCGGTCAGAATGCCTATGCCCATGGGCGGGCCTTGAAACAGATATCCGATCCAGGGCAGGCCACCCAGTTGTGCCGTCATCCATGGCTGGACATTGTCCGCGAACCAGGGGGCGAACACAAACAAGCCCCACATCCCGTAAATAATGCTCGGGATAGCGGCAAGCAGTTCAATTGCGGTGCCAACCGGCCGTTTCAGCCAAGGCGGCGCCAACTCGGTAATAAACATCGCTATGCCGAAACTCAGCGGCAAAGCCAGCAAGATCGCAATGGCGGAGGTCACCAAAGTGCCGAAAATGGCGACCAGCGCACCGAAATTCTCCGTAACCGGATTCCATTGGGTGCTGATCAAAAAACCAAAGCCGAACTTCCCCAGCGCCGGTATCGCGCCCAGCAGTAAAGACACTAATATGGAAAGGATAAGCACCAATACCGACACGGCGGCCAGGCGTGATGAACCTCTGAACAGCCGGTCAAAAAAAGCTATTTTTTGCGGATCCGGCTCTGTGGTACCTTTTTGCAATTGAAACAGCAAGTCGTCTCCTTCGAATTTTGAGCCTGCAACGTCAGATCTGGCAGGAGAGGTGGCTGTGCCGCTCCCACCAAGCTGCGTGCTGGCTCACGAGGGTTTGCTAAATCGCCTTGCGGTGCCATGGTTACCCAATCAAGGTTACCCAACCAAGGTTACCCAGCTGAGGTTACATAGCTACTTCTGAACCATGCCGTTTGACCAAAGCGATTGTCCGTCGCTCCCCTTGATGTCCTTCTGCCAGGTATTTTCCACCAGGCTGATCACTTGCTTGGGCATGGGCACGTAGTCCAACGCCTCGGCTAATTTTCCACCATGATGGTAAGACCAGTCGAAAAACTTCAAGATGTTCTTGGCGGTGTTCGGTTGTTGCTGATGCTTGTATACCAGAATAAAACTCGCCCCGGTAATGGGCCAGCTGTCTTTTCCGGGTTGATCGGTCAGCACCATGTAAAAGCCGGGCGCTTTTTTCCAATCCGCGTTGGCGGCTGCGGCCTGAAAGGTGGGGGTACTGGGTGTTACGTAATAGCCGGCTTTGTTACGCAATTTCGCGTAAGTCATTTTGTTTTGCAGCGCATACGCGTACTCCACATAACCAATGGAGTCCTTGACCCGTCCTACATAGGACGCCACGCCTTCATTACCCTTGCCACCGATACCCGTGGGCCAAGCCACCGATTTATCGTTGCCGACTTTTTTTGCCCATTCGTCGCTGACTTTAGTGAGATAGTTGGTGAAAATCCAGGTGGTGCCGGAGCCGTCCGAACGATGCACTACGGTAATGTTTTTGTCGGGCAGTTTAGCGTGTGGGTTGATGGTCTTGATTGCTTTGTCGTTCCAATGGGTGATTTTTCCCAGATATATATCCGCCAGCACTTGTCCGCTCAGTTTCAGTTCACCGGGTTTGATCCCCTGTACATTGATGATGGGCACAACCCCGCCCATAATCATGGGAAATTGCATGAGGCCGTTTTTCTCAAGTTCTTCCGGTTTCAGCGGTGCATCGGAAGCGCCGAAGTCGACGGTTTTGGCTTCGATCTGTTTTATGCCGCCGCCGGAACCGATGGATTGATAGTTCACTTTAATACCGGTTTTCTGCGCGTAGCTTTCCGCCCATTTGGCATAAACAGGATAAGGGAAGGTCGCGCCAGCCCCCGAGATAATCTCAGCGGCCAAAGCGTAGTTGCTCAGTAGCGAAACTCCAATAATACCGGCAGCCAGATTTCCTTTGGCAAACACTTTTTGCAGACCGTTCGTAAGCGTATTACTTAACATATAGTGCTCTCCTTGTGGAATTATGAAACTTTTACTACAGTAATATGTCATTTATGTTACAGTCACTAACAAATCGAAATGAAAACGCATTTGTTAGAAAGTAAGACGCCAGACGTTCAGCAAGCTACATACCACATACAAAGACTTGCCGCTAAACAATAGCTTATCCCCCCTCTCTTCAATTAGTTAGTAACCGTATTGGTTGCAATGAACCATTCGCCGGTTGATATCCCCCCTCTATCGGCAAACAATAATTCCCGATAATGCGTGAACACGCACAATAAAACCGCCAATTTGAAAAATTAAGGATAAGTTTTGGGGCCGCACTTCACGCCTGTATGCGCGTAGCAATGGAAGTCAATGGAATCA
>JASFLF010000100.1:0-8467 GCA_050118235.1 Gammaproteobacteria bacterium
CGGGTCCAAGCGCGCCACGCGTCTCGAAGTGAGTGACATTTCCCAAGCGGTTATGTTGCTGGGCATGGAGCGGGTAAAACAATTAACGCAAGGTTTGCAGGTCTTAGAGCAAACGCTGAGCGTCGATATCGCGACAAAATATACTAAAGCGGTATACAGGGCGATTCATGCGGCTTACCACGCAAGAAACTGGGCGCAGTGGAGAAATGATTTCGCTCCGGAGGAAGTGTATATCGCCACGCTACTACATAGCATCCCGGAATTGGCCTTGTGGGTGAGTGAACCACAAAAGATATACGAGTTACGCCGACGGATTTACAAAGACCGCATGTCGGCGGACGAAGCCCATCACATCACATTGGGGCAAAGCTTGCAACACTACGGGCGCAGAGTCACTTCGGATATGCAACTGCCCTGCTTATTGGTTGATGTGTTTCGTCCCGAGAATGCGTCGTTGCCTCGGATACACGGGGTGTTGTTAGCGGTACAATTGGCTAATGCGGTTGAATTTGGCTGGTACTCGGAAAAGGTTGGCAATATTTTGGCTCAAGTCGCGGAATATATTAATAAGAGCCTGGATGACACAACGCAAATTATACATCAGAACGCTTTGCTTGTTGCCCGCAAGTGGCCCTATAAAACGGTTCGTCCAATGGCATCGTTATTGGCGTTGATTCCTTCCGATGATGATGTATTGATTAACGCCGAATTTCCAGACGTGCTTGTTACTAAAGAGACAAACCAGTCCAATGACACTACAACAGCCAAAGCAACACTGCGTGCTGTCGTTTCCCAAACTGATGATGTAGAACGCAAGTCCGGATCCATCACCATAGAAGAAGTGACGAAACGGCCGGCGGCGAAGCAAGAGCCGGCGGAAGTAAAACTCGATGTGGAATCCTCAGTCTGCTTCAGTCCACAGCCTGCATTATTTGCCAAAGCGATAAAAGACTTAGAAGCAGGTCAGGGAACATTGGATGTAAGCGATATTGTACGAATTGTTGTTCACGCCATGCATGACGGCTTAGGATTTCATCGCGTGGTGTTTGCGACCCGGCCTTTAACACGCCCTTATCTTGAAGCGCGATTTATGGCCGGTACGGACAATGATCCGGCATTTAACCAGTTTCGAATTAAACTGGACAACCATAATCTGTTTTCCCGTATTTTGGAAAAACCTGCGGCTATTTGGATTAATGACGACAACCGCAACCGATACTGGCAGTCTATACCAAGCGATTTCAAGGTGCTTGTCAAAGTCAACAGTTTTTGCGCGGCTTCGATCCATGTTGACGCAAAACCGATGGGTTTATTCTATGCCGACCGTCATTCAAAGGGTTGCGAGATCGATAAACAAGCGTTTGGATTGTTTCGGCATATCGGGCAGCTTACCGCCAAATGCTTGGCGGCAAGGTCAGAGCGTTAAGAGCGGGGGCACTATCCGGCAACAAGCGTAACGCACTTCAGCGCGTCCGCATTTGCCTTGGCTTCCCCAATAACTTTGCTTTCGTTGTAGCCCAAGCGAAACAGTTCTTGTACGCACTCATCCACTTTGTCCGCCGGGACGCCAGCCAATAAACCGCCTGAAGTTTGCGGATCAAATAACAATGGATAATGGCTATGGCGGGTGAAGTCACCGGCATTGCTAAGCGCATGGCGAGAGCGTCTATTTTGTTTTTGTAACGAGCTGACAATACCTTTATCTATGCACTCGAGCGCGCCGTCCATGGCGGGTAGCGCGTTCAAGTCTATATGTATATCCACGCCGGAAGCGTGTGCCATTTCCAGCAAGTGACCTAAAAGACCATATCCGGTTATATCCGTGCACGCCGTAACGCCATAGCGGCGCAAACAGTCGGCCGCTTGTTGGTTGGACAATAACATGTGGCTTAGCGCCGCATCGATCCAGCGTCCTTTGGCTTTTAAGCGCATGTCAGCGGCAAATAACGTGCCTGTGCCTAAAGGCTTGGTCAATACCAATCGGTCCCCCACTTGTATCCCGGACTTTCGCAACAGCCGCGAGCGATCCGCAATTCCGTTAACCGACAAGCCAAAGGAAAGTTCGGCACCCTCGCTGGAATGCCCCCCGATCAGCGCCGCGCCACAGGCGTTGAGCACATCCACGGCCCCCGCCATGGATTGGAACAACAACTCTTCGACTTGTTCTTCCAATCCATACGGCACAGTTGCGATTGCCATCGCCGAGTGGGCATCGGCACCCATGGCGAATATATCGCTCAAAGCATGATTGGCGGCAACTTTGCCGAACACATATGGATCATCAATAAAGCTGCGAAAATAATCCACGCTTTGCACTAGCAATTTGCCGGCAGGGGCTTCAATAACGGCGGCATCGTCCGGATGGTTCAAGCCAATGATCACACCTTCGCGGTTGACAGGTTGTAAGCGTTGTATCACCCGAGAGAGTACCGTGCTGCCGACTTTGGCCCCGCAACCGCCGCAACGCATGGCCATTGTGGATATTTCTTCCATGGTGGCTTCGCCCGCCAGAGAAGTATCGATGTCCGGCGCTTGGGCCAAATTCATTTCCGGCAGCTTGCTAAAGTTATCCATGAAGCGGCGGTCAATCCAGTCTTTTACTTGCCATATCCAATGCCCTTCAATAGACCAGTTGGCCCGAGAGGCTATCGCGTAACGATCGCCGGTAGAAATCAAACCCAGGAATTGTTTTTGCGGTTGAAAAGGTTTGAGGTGTTTGCCCCGAACGACTAGCGCTAGATTGCGTGCCAGGGGCGGGCCTTGCCGCACGGCGAATACCCCCGACTTAGGGCGTGGATGACTCACGACGGCGGCGATATCGCCGGCGGCGAATACATTGCTATGAGAAAGGGATTGCAGACAATCATTAACCGCAATAAACCCTTGTTCATCGACTTGCAGGCCGGCCTCAGCCAGCCAAGCAGGTGCCGAGGCATTGGTGACCCAGAAAACGGTGTCGGCTGCCAGTTCCTCCCCATTGTCGCAAATCAGCTTGTCCGCCTTTACCTTTTCCACGCGATGGTTAACATACACTTTAATATGACGATCTTGCAGCACGCGCTCAAATTTTCGTCTGACTTGGTTGTTGTGTGTTGGTAATATCAGTGCGGTATCGGTTACTAAGTAGCAATCAAGCAAATCAGTGGAGCGGCCGGCCAGCTGCAATTCTTTGTGTAAGCGGTATTGCGTTGCCAAAGCCATTTCCACTCCGCCGGCACCACCGCCCACCACCGCCAGTCTAAATTTGTCATTAGCGGCTAAAACACTACTTACCAGAGATTTCCAGCGATGTAGAAAGCGGTCTATGGGTTTTACGGGTGTGGTGAAACGCTCGGCACCAGGAACATGTAACGCGCTGGGGCGCGAACCTATATTGATTGATAACACATCAAAAGGAACGGGGGGGCGGTTAGGGCACAGCACGTGGTTGGTTTTTAAATCCAAGCCTTGGACTTCTTCATGGAAAACCCGGGCACCGGCAAACCGGGCTAATGGTCTTAGATCAATATGCGCTTGGTCATATTCATAATGGCCGGCAATATAACCCGGCAACATACCCGAATAAGGTGTATGTAAATCCCTGGTAATCAAAGTAAGACGCAAACCGGGAACGGGTTTCATTCCGAAATATTTTAAAACCGCAAGATGACTATGGCCGCCACCCACAAGGACGATATCTTTCACTATGGGTATGTCTCTTGATTGCATTTATTTTTACTCTTCGTTCATTCTAGTAGTCCAAAACAGACGGCATAATCGCACAAACGCACAATCAGGCAAAGGGAGAAACAACTTTCAGGGCGTAGCCTAATTCAATAGAATTCAACCATTGGTGTTGTCGTGCCAGATGAGTGTTATTGGGCGTTGATTGTTGAAAGAACTGTGCTTGATTCCGTTTAATGGCGGTCATTGTGACGCTTTGATCAACAATTCGTTCCAGACTTGATATCCAATTGAAAGTCCGTATATTAGATAATACTTAAATACTAAATATTGGAGGATTGCTCCCATGGTTATGGAAGTGACAAAAGAAAATTTCTCGGAAGTCATTGAAAACAATGATATTGTCTTGATTGATTTTTGGGCTTCGTGGTGCGGGCCGTGCAAATCATTTGCACCCATATTCGAGGCCGCGGCGGAAGCCAATCCGGATATCGCCTTTGTGAAAATCAATACCGAAGAGCAGCAGGAACTGGCCGCTTATTTCCAGATCCGCTCCATTCCCACTTTGATGGCATTCCGTGAAAAGATTATCGTGTATGCGCAACCCGGCGTATTGCCCGAAAGTGCGATCAAACAGCTTATTTCACAAGTAAAAGAACTGGATATGGATAAAGTTCGCGAGGAAATCGCAGAAGAAGAAGCCAAAGCGCAACCTTCAACTGCTTAGCTTTGGATAAAGAACAAGGCATCGCTATTATTTACCTCAACCAAACCAGGCAATAACCTCGGGTAAACTAAAGGCGGAAACATAATGGAAATGGACGAATCACTTAGCGTGCTGGGTGAGCCCTTGGAGATGTGCGGGGATGACCCTGTCACCGGTTTTTTTCGCGATGGCCGATGCAATACTTGTCAAGAAGATGTGGGTTCTCATACGGTGTGTATCGAAGCCTCACAGCAGTTTTTGGAGTTCTCGCGTTTCCGTGGCAATGACTTATCAACTCCCATTCCCGAATACGGATTCGAAGGTTTGCAACCGGGAGATAGCTGGTGTTTATGCGCCGCCAGGTGGATGGAGGCCTATGAACACAACATGGCACCACGAGTTTATTTAATGAGAACCCACAAACGGGCATTGGAGATCATTCCGTTTGAGATCCTGAAAAAATTTGCCGTGGATTTAAATTAACTCCGTTGTTTTGCGAAGACAACCACAGATAGTCAAAATTGCCCAATTCATTCCAAATAAAGTGACGTGCATAAACTTTCCAATCCCACGCAAAGCGCTCAGAAATTAACTCAAGCCGTTCTCCAAGTGACTGAGATGCTCGGGATGTATCAAGCCGAACTCGCCCGGATATTGCAAGTGACATGTTCGGAAATCGGTGGATTTGCCAGTGGTATACAATTTCACAATGTGAACAGCGAAGCCGCCGAACAGGCGATTAAGTTTGTTCGCCTGTACGAATCGTTATACGAAAAGTTTGGCGCGGATGAAGTTGCTATTTGTCAATGGTTTCGAGCACAAAACCAAGATCTCAACGGTATTCCTCTCTATCTTATAGTCGATGATGGCCGGTTGGCGGATGTGGTTGAATATATTGAGCAACAAATCCCCTAATACGATAACCTGGTAGGTTAGCATGTTTGATAAGCATATTGACCGGAGGGAGGATGCAATGAAATCTAGGAGTATCTACGCGGCAATACCGCAAAACCTGCCTGAAGAAATTCTCGAGACGATCGTTGCAGGCAATAGTGTGAATATTGAACGAATCATCTCCAAAGGACATACATCTCCACAATCTGGCTGGTATGATCAAGAAAAGAATGAATGGGTATTGGTGTTGAAAGGCAAAGCCCTGCTGGCCTTTGCAGATGAACCTTCCATTTATCTGAACAGTGGAGAGTACATTAATATCCCCGCCCATAAAAAGCATAAAGTGACCTGGACCGATCCTGAAACCGCTACTATTTGGTTGGCGGTTCACTATTAATGTGAATTTAACTCAAGGCAATAAACTCTGAAACTTGAGCTATGTAAAGTCGACCTGACAGGTGTGCCAGTACATCAGTGCCTGTCAGGTACAGTGTTATAGTAAAGATGTAGGGGTAAGTATGTTTTACCTATTACTCCGGCCACCGCCGGCGCCTTGACCACCACCTTGACCACTACCGGGGCCAGCGCCGGAACCGCGTTCCGCCGGCACTTCGGGTATGGTGACACCTTGCTCTTTCGCGCGTTGTTGCATTTTCTTATGGTGTTCTTGCCGATAGGCGGTCCGCTCTTCATCAGTTTTTAAGCTGCGCATCTTTTCCCGGTGTTCTTCACGCTCTTTCACATTCATTAGATCCCAGCCGTACACCATTTTTGGATCTTGATTTAGCGCCTGTTCTTTTTGTTGGATTTGTTGTTTATCTTGCTCTTGTTTGCGCTCCTGTTCTTCGGCGATAACCCTAGCTGGTAAACTGAGTACAATGAAAACACCAAGTACGATTTTTAACTTTCTATTCATAGTGGCCTCCTTACTCTTCTGAAATGGTTGGTTGCAATGGACCTACAACGCACGGGTTAACGGACCGTATTTCGTTCCGATTCGCCTTCGATACCGATAACGTCGACAGTTGAAGATTATGGGGATGTCTTTAGACGCATGCGGTCGCATGCATACGGCACTGAAAAGCATCCTTCTCTTCCAAAAAAGCCGTAGCATCAAACCACGCTTTTTATTATTGGAAAATGACGTAAATCAAGCAGACAATATTATTCAAAGCCAGAAGACATTGGCTGCGAAGCGGAATTCGTGGTCTCCGATGGAATAATCAGGTAAGCTCATACGGATTACAAATTTAACTATTTATTGGAGGTGAATTCATATGAGTACGCCTGCGGTTGAGACGGTCACTGACCGGCCTCTTTATTTGCCTCAGGGAAATGAGTGCAATGTATTGCGCTCGGCGTATCATCGGCAATTGCCTCTGCTTATCAAAGGACCTACCGGCTGCGGCAAGACACGTTTTGTCCGATACATGGCAATGGAGTTGGGCCGACCATTGTATACGGTGTCTTGTCATGACGAACTCTCGTCTGCGGACCTCGTGGGCCGGTTTCTTATCCGCGGCGAAGAAACGCTTTGGCAGGACGGCCCGCTGACACGTGCGGTACGCGAAGGCGCCATTTGTTATTTGGACGAGGTCGTGGAAGCCCGCAAAGATACTACAGTAATCTTACACCCCCTGACGGACGATCGACGGGAATTACCGCTGGAGAAGACCGGGGAGGTTATAAAGGCGCCGCCGGAGTTTATGCTGGTGATTTCCTACAATCCAGGCTACCAGAACATGTTCAAGAATTTGAAACCCAGCACCCGCCAACGTTTTGTGGCTATGACGTTTAATTTTCCGAAGCCCGATTTGGAAGTTCAAATTCTTGAGCAGGAATCCAAAATACAAACTGCCCTGGCAAAAAAAATCGTCACCCTGGGTGGCAACCTGCGGGCGTTGGAGGGACATGATTTGGAGGAAGTTCCATCCACTCGTTTGCTGGTGCATGCGGCGAGTCTCATCATGGACGGACTCAGTCCCGCGGAAGCTTGCCGTGTGGCATTGGTGGAAGCCTTATCGGATGACCCTGTGATTCAGGAAGGCTTGTGGGAAATCGTGCTGTCTATCTTTCCTTCATAATACTAGCGAACCTCTGAATAAGTCCATGATCACCATTCAGCTCCCTGAGACAGCCAACTCGGCAAATGTTCAAGGCTTTGGTCTAACTCCTCCATCCCTGGAGTCGTACTTCGTTGCACCCCAAGGGCGCTTCTTCAGATTGCCGATCGGCAATCTTCAGGGCGCAAAACTTGGAAATATTCCCGATATTCCCCGCGTTTTGCCTGCATGGACGCAGGTAAGGAGCGAGAGCAGGAGCGGAAGCTTTGCGCCTCGTATTTGACCGTCTCGGGAACCTGTCTGCTCGACCAGGACTTATTCAGGCTCCCTAGGTCTACTGTCCAGCAAAAGCACCATGAGATTCATTGATCATCTCCCACTAAATCTGGCTTTCGGACTGAAGTCGGCACCCGCCTATCCCGAGGCGAAGGTCAAACTGGAGGACATCGAAAAGAGCCTCAATATCTATTTGCATGCGCTGATGCGTTCCTGTGAGCAGAAAGTGGTGGCGGCGGAAAAAAAACGAGGTTTGTCTCGGACATTGCCGTCACAACGTCATTTAAGTGCGCTTGTCTGGCATGACAGTAGTAATGCCCATTTGCCGGAAACCATCGAGCGCTTTAGCGATACAGTGCTTAACCGTGATCTATACTACTGGTTTGCCGCCTACATCGCCTTTGATCAACCGCTGCCGCCACCGGAGTCCAACCAACAACCGTTGTCGCAAGCGTTAGCGCATTTGTTACAAGGTGTCATGACTAGTGCGCGGGTGCTAAAAGCCTGTCCCGGGTTGGCGGAACGTTATAAACGTTTGTGCGCAGCGTGTCTGGCGGAACGGGAAAGCATAGTGCCAATGCTCAACCAACGTCGTAACGAGGCGGCCGCAATGCTGGAATCCGGCATCCGCCGCGCCTTGGGCGATTTGGCCAATATCGTACCCCGGTGGTTGGAACATGCCATTGACGCGGCACAAGTGGGTATTTTATTGCCTGATCCACCTACGGCGTTATTGAAGGCGACGTTGCCGTTTTGGCCCGTGGCCATTTGGGGACGACCTCTGCAGACGGAATCTCGCAATGTCAATTTGTTAGAGGAATTGATCGAGGAAGATATGTTGGAACGCACGCCGGATTCGCCGGAA
>JASFLF010000101.1:0-8460 GCA_050118235.1 Gammaproteobacteria bacterium
CAAACGACGCGAAGACACAATACCTCGTCTAGAGGGCAAGGGTTGAAACCGGCTGGGGTTCGTCAAAAACCCAAGAACCAGGAAGATAGCGAGTGGGAAGAGTTTTAGTCCTTACCCAAGTCACATAAAAGCCGCCGAGTTCAAATTATAACCACGAAGGCACGAAGAGCACGAAGAAAAGAATGTTTTGTGATTTTTTATATAAAACCTTCGTATTCTTCGTGCCTTCGTGGTGATTATATTTTCTTGACGGCTTAAAGTTTCGCTCTAAAGCCAACGATTATAAAAACAGGGCATGACAATGGAATCGGAACGCGAGTTTAATTTTACTCAGAAAGATTTCAAGTTTATTCGTGATTTAGTGGCAGAGCAAACAGGAATAGCCTTATCCGAAGCCAAATCACACATGGTTTACAGCCGCTTATCCAGGCGGTTGCGAAGTTTGAACATAGCGACATTTGCGCAATACTGCGACTGCCTTAACGATGCCACATCCGACGAACTGGTTCATTTTGTCAATGCATTAACAACAAATTTAACGGCGTTTTTCCGCGAAAACCATCATTTCGAATTTTTAGCCAACACGTTACTGCCCAACCTATTCGCAACCAAGACCAACAAGCGTATACGCATCTGGTCGGCCGGTTGTTCCACCGGCGAAGAGCCTTATTCCCTCGCCATGGTGTTACGGGAAAACCTGCCCAAAACCGGTGCTTGGGATGTGAAGATACTGGCTACCGATCTGGACTCCAATGTGGTGGCAAAAGCCTCTTCGGGAATATATGAAGAAAACCGATTAAACGGTTTAACCTCACGGCGGATGAAACGGTTTTTTATTAAAAATCGCTATACGAACCAGGTGAAAGTCAAACCCGAGGTTCGGGAGTTGATTACGTTTAAACAGTTGAATCTGATGCATGACTGGCCCATGAAAGGGCCGTTTGATTTCATATTTTGCCGGAACGTCGTAATTTATTTTAATAAAGACACGCAAAAAACACTGTTTAAGCGCTTTGCGGATCTAACCGCGGACAAAGGCTATTTGTTCATCGGCCATTCCGAAAGCCTGTTCCAAGTCAGTACACAATACCAGTTAATAGGCAACACTATTTATCAAAGGTATTAGCAAATCGAAATGAAAAGGTTACTTTAGTGCCGTTAAACACCAGCCAGCACAGTCACAGCTTGCACGCCTGTTTGCCCGGATTTGAACAGGTCAACCGTTATTGGGATAAAACCCATGATATGTTCGCGGCGAAAATTCTGCCGGGTGAATTTTATGTTACCACTCAGAATGAGCTTATAGTTACCGTGTTGGGGTCTTGTGTGTCGGCCTGCGTTCGCGACCCGGTGTTCGGTATTGGCGGCATGAATCATTTCATGCTTCCCATTCAAGGCGGCGACGGAGGTTCCTGGGAGAAAAAAGGTCTGGGCCTAGCCACCCGATACGGCAATTTTGCAATGGAGCACTTGCTCAATGAGATTCTCAAAAATGGCGGTATGCGGAAGAATCTGGAAATAAAAGTATTTGGCGGTGGAAAGATATTGGCGCAAATGACCGATATCGGCGATAAGAACATTCAGTTTGTTTTGGACTACATAAAGACCGAAGGGCTGAAGTTGTTGAGCCATGACTTGGGCGATATTTATCCCCGTAAAGTGCAATACCACCCCAAGAGCGGCAAAGTGAGAGTTAAAAAACTGCGTTCGTTACACAATGACACTATTACCGCGCGCGAACGTGAATACTTGCGTACGCTGTCCAGTACGCAACAAGAAGGCGAGATTGATCTGTTTTAAAAGACGGGACTAGCAGACATGGCGAAAATAAAAGTTCTCATTATTGACGATTCCGCCCTGGTCAGGCAATTGCTTACCGAAATACTCAATTCGGCTGCGGGCGTAGAGGTGGTGGGTGTAGCTCATGACCCTTATATGGCAAGAGAAAAAATCAAGCAACTCAATCCGGACGTATTAACACTGGATGTGGAAATGCCTAAGATGGATGGCATTACGTTTTTGAGCAACCTAATGCGTTTGCGTCCTATGCCTGTGGTCATGGTGTCGTCTTTAACCGAAAAAGGCGCCGATGTTACGTTGCAAGCCTTGGAGCTGGGCGCCGTGGATTTTGTGTCCAAGCCGAAAACCGATTTGGCGCATTCGTTAAGCGATTACGCCGATGAAATAGTTGAGAAGGTTAGAATCGCGGCAAAGGCAAAAGTGCGCGGCATAGAACGTCGTGTCGCCGAACGCGTTGTGGGCAGGCAAACGGCCGATGCGATATTGTCCAAAGGTCATATCACCCGGCGTTTCAAGACTACCGACAAAATCATCGCCATTGGCGCCTCCACAGGCGGCACCGAAGCCATAAAAGAGGTGTTGATGGAGTTGCCGGCGGATACCCCGGGTATTGTAATCACCCAGCATATTCCGGAAGCATTCAGTAAACCGTTTGCCAATCGCCTGAACGGCGTATCGGCGATGACAGTATTCCAAGCGCAAGATGGCCAGCAAATCGTGCCAGGGCATGTATACATTGCGCCGGGCAACCAGCACTTGCTGGTGGCGCGTGACGGCGCGCGGTATATTTGCCGCTTGAACGACGGTCCTCCTGTGAACCGTCACAAACCGTCTGTGGATGTATTATTCCGGTCGGTGGCGCAAAACGTGGGACCGAACGCGGTTTCGGTGATCTTAACCGGTATGGGCGATGATGGCGCCAAAGGCATGCAGGAAATGAAAGAAGAAGGCGCACCCACCATCGCCCAGGACGAAACCAGCAGCGTAGTGTGGGGCATGCCCGGCGAGGCGGTGCGCCTGGGGTGCGTGGATAAAGTTATGCCGCTGAGAAAAATCGCCGGTGAGATACTCAAGCTGGTGAGGGACTAAGAAAAGAGCTAGGAGCGAGGAACAAGGTGCGAGGTAAAAAAGCGACGAACCCCGACCTTCAGCCTAGCTCCTAGCACCTAGCACCTAAAACCTAGCGCCTATTGCCTAATGACCGCCGGCACCTCTCCCGTCAAGCTGCGGAGAAAAGCCGTTATATTGTCGATTTGTTCTTCACTCAAATCATTGCCAAATTGCGTTTTGGCCATGATTTTTACCGCCTCGCGCAGGGACTTCGCCGATCCATTGTGAAAATAAGGTGATGTCAATGCGATGTTGCGCAGGGAAGGGACCCGCCACATATATTTTTCTGCGGGGTTTTTTGAAAATTCGTAACGTCCCAGATCTTTGGTCAGCTCATGAGACTGGTCATACTGGCTGCCCCGATTGTTCGGAAACAATTCGTAAAAACCGTCGCCCATTTCCATGGCGGGGCCCGGCGCAGGTCCGGCAAAATTGGTTCCGAAGTGACAGGCCAGGCAGCCTGCGTCATTGAACTCCTGCATGCCTTTAATAGCAGCCTGGCTTAGCGCGGTTTTATCACCCTGAATATAACGATCGAACGCGCTATGGGGCGCCATCAGTGCTCTTTGAAAACTGGCCAGCGCCTTGGCAATGTTTGATCGGCTAACCGCTGTATTATTGTTAAAGGCATTGGCAAAGGCTTTGCGGTAGCTTTCGTCGTCTCTAAGGCGTTGCTCCAGCGCTTGTAGATCGGAAAAATCCATAATGGCCGGATCGGAAAGATGATCAAGGGCTTGTGACTCCAAGGTTTTTTCCCGTCCGTCCCAATACAAAACCGTCTGTAGACCGATATTCCACAAACCGGGCGCCGACCGCTTAGTCGAGGCGTTGTTCGGTGTGGTGGAAAATGCTTTGTCATCATCACCGCCGGTAAGCAAGTTATGGCAGTAGTTGCAGGAGTGAGTGTGGTTTTTGGAAAGCTGGTTGTCGTAAAAAAGCCGTTTTCCTAATGCAATTTTGGCATCGGTCAAGGGATTGTCCGCTGGAACCATGGGTTGTTGCGGCAAGGGTTGGAAGTAGTCGAAAGCCTGCGCAGAGTGGGTGTGTCCCAGCAATATTGCGGCGCCAAGCGATAATACGCGAAAACTCGATTTACAACTTGTTAAATTCATTGGATTTCCACTGGTTTTTTTTGGTTGGGTGAAAGTTGTTGGGCGAAAGTCAATAAATTGTACGCATCTTGCCTAACATGTCCAGCGTTGGCCTTTTTCTTTTAAAAAGGAATAAAGAGTGGTCGAAAATTTGGCGCAGATTGCCTATGTTTTCACCCATAGCCTGTAACTCCTTCATTTGTCGACATAAACACCGTGGCATAGCACTTGCAATCTTAGGTGCGGATGAAACCGTTGACCTTTCTAACAGGAATTTAGGACATAAAAGATGGCTGAATCGGAAGAAGAAACCACCACAGCGCCGAAGCGTTCCGGGCTGAAAATCGCGCTCATTATTATTATCCCTCTATTGTTGATCAGTTCAACCGTGGCCGGTCTTTATTTAGGCGGCGTTTTCGGTGGGGGTGACCATGGGGAAGACCACGGTGAGGATGAAAAAGAGGTCATTGCGCCAGCCATATATATTTCCCTTGACCCGGCCTTTGTGGTGAATTTCGCCGAAGGCAGCAGGGCTAGATTCCTGCAAGTGACCGTGGAGGTGATGACCCGCAACAATCAGGTGGAGCAGCAAATACGCACCCACATGCCGGTGATTCGCAATAATCTTGTGTTGTTGTTCAGCAGCCAAACCTATGAAGCGGTCAGCACCTTGGAAGGCAAAGAGGCTTTGCGCGAAGAGGCTTTGACTGTCATTCAAAAAATCCTGGAAGAAGAAACCGGCGATCCCGGTATCGAAGCGGTATATTTCACCAGTTTCGTCATGCAGTAACACTGCTTACTATTACTAAGACCAGTATAAGCCAGAAAAATATATGTCAGTAAACGATTTACTATCACAAGATGAAATCGATGCGTTATTGCATGGTGTCTCCAGCGACGAAATCGACACTGATGACGGTGACATAACGGGTGACGGCGAAGCACGGTCCTACGATTTCTCCAGTCAGGACCGCATCGTGCGTGGGCGCATGCCCACGCTGGAGATGATTAACGAACGTTACGCCCGGTTGTTTCGCATTAGTCTTTTCAATTTGTTGCGCCGCAGTGCGGAAATCGCCGTAGGCGGTGTGCAAATGTTGAAATTTTCCGAATACGTGCACAGTTTGTTCGTACCCACCAGTTTGAATTTGGCGAGAATACACCCCTTGCGCGGCACCGCATTATTCGTGTTAGACCCCAAGCTGGTGTTCACTATAGTGGACAACTATTTTGGCGGAGACGGCCGCTATCATACCAAAATCGAAGGCCGGGAATTTACGCCCACAGAACAACGGGTCATACAAATGATCCTTAAAAACGTATTTGTCGATCTTAAGGAAGCCTGGGCGCCTATTATGAACATCGACTTCGAGTTTATGAACTCCGAGGTCAACCCGCAGTTTGCCAATATCGTCAGCCCCACGGAAGTTGTGGTGGTGACCATATTTCATGTGGAGTTGGAAGGCGGCGGCGGAGATTTTCACATCACCATGCCGTATTCCATGCTGGAACCGATCCGGGAAATTTTGGATGCCGGCGTGCAAAGTGATGTGGATGAGACCGACGAGCGATGGATAAACGCTTTGCGCGGTGAAATCGAAATGGCGACCGTAACATTAACAGGCCGTTTACTGGAAACCGAATTTACGTTACGCGACATGTTACATCTTAAGCCCGGTGACATTATTCCTGTGGAAATGCCGAAACTGGCGACAGTATGTGCCGAAAATGTACCCGTGCTGCGCGGCGCGTTTGGAATATCTCAAGGCAAAAACGCGATAAAAGTGCTTGAACAAGTAAAGTATCCCACCCGGGAATTACGAGACATTGGCGAAGAGGGTACCCAGCATGGCTGATGATTCCGATAATACGATGGACGAATGGGCCGAAGCGATGGCCGAACAAAGTGCTACAGAAAAAGCGGCAGACACTGCGGGATCTGGAGACGAATGGGACGCCGCGTTCGCTGAAGAACAAGCTGCCGGCGGTCAAATATCTCAACCTGAATTGCAGCAATTGCAAGAAGAGTCCCGCGGTGGCACGCAAATGACCATACAAGATGCCAGTCTGGATGTGATACTGGATATCCCGGTCACCATTTCCATGGAAGTGGGTAAAACCAAAATCAGCATCCGTAACTTATTAAAACTCAATCAAGGGTCAGTCGTGGAACTGGACCGCTTGGCGGGTGAGCCGCTGGATGTTCTGGTAAACGGTACATTGATTGCCCATGGCGAGGTGGTCGTGGTCAACGAAAAATACGGTATACGGTTAACCGATGTAATCAGCGCGGCAGAACGCATACAAAAACTCAAATGAAGCGCGCTATCAGTTATGCTTTGTTGGTCATGGTGCTAAGCCTGGGCAGTGCCGCGTCGTTGGCCAAAGATACCGTATTCCCGCAAGAAACGACTTCCGATAAAACTAGTAGCAATTCGATTAGTAAAATCCCTTCAGATGAAAAACCAGCACAGCAATCACTAAACGCTTCACCAGCAGGCGGTGTGAAAACAGCTAAACCATCTCCTGGAGAATTTTCCGTAATGTCACAACCCGACGTGGGCAGCGGCATTATCCAAGTGACGTTGGGTTTGTTTGTTGTGTTATTAATCATTGCCGCCGCGGCCTGGTTCACCCGCCGGTTCGGACATTTACAATCCACCTCAGGCGGAGCGATGCGCATCATAGGCGGATTGCATTTGGGGACGAGGGAAAAACTGGTCTTAGTCCAAGTGGGCGACGAACAATTGTTGTTGGGCGTCGCTCCGGGCAGGGTCTCCGCTTTGCATGTGCTAGCCAAACCGTTACATCAAGACGAACCGGATGGAAATCGGGTTCGCCAAGTATCCGGTGGCGCCTTTCTGGACAAGTTGAACGCGGTCTTGAAAAAGGGCCGTCAATGACCGCGAGAGTGATCGCATACGGATTGTTGATTACCGCATCGTTGCTATCGGGCAGTGTGATGGGCGCGGATCTAGGGGTGCCGGCGTTGTCGGTAACCAACAACGCCGACGGCGGGCAAACCTATACGGTAACTTTGCAAGTACTGGCTTTTATGACGGTGCTTACTTTGTTGCCGGCCGCCTTGATGATGCTTACTTCATTTACCAGAATCATAATAGTTTTGGCTATCGTGCGCCAGGCCGTAGGCATGCCGCAAGCGCCTTCCGGACAGATCCTCATCGGATTATCGCTATTTTTAACTTTTTTTATTATGGCGCCGGTCTTCGATCGCGCATACGACGATGCTGTCAATCCCTATCTAAACGAGAAAATGGAATTTATGCCGGCCATTGAAGCGGCGGGCAAACCGTTTCGCGAATTCATGATGAATCAAACTCGGGACAAGGATTTGGCGATGTTTATCAATATATCCGGGAAGGAAAACGTTAACTCCGTTGAAGACGTTTCGTTCTCGATGTTAATTCCGGCGTTTGTCACCAGTGAATTGAAAACGGCTTATCAAATAGGGTTTATGATTTTTATTCCCTTTCTGGTGATTGATTTGGTGGTTGCCAGTGTGTTGATGGCCATGGGTATGATGATGTTGTCTCCCATGATTGTCTCACTGCCGTTTAAAATCATGTTGTTTGTATTGGTCGACGGCTGGGCATTGATCATGGGAACACTGGCCTCTAGCTTTTATGTTTGATAGATAAAATCATGGCTTACACCTTTTCATGTTCGTCATTAGGAAGGCTGCAATGAGCCCGGAAATGGTTTTGAATCTTGCTCAGCAAGCCGTAAAACTGACTCTTATATTGACCGCTGTCATATTGCTGCCCGCCCTGGGAGTTGGCTTGCTGGTTAGCATGTTTCAAGCGGCAACCCAAATCAATGAACAAACTTTGAGTTTTATTCCCAAATTGGTCATTACGTTTTTGACTTTAATGCTGGCGGGGCCTTGGATGCTGCGCTTATTGATAGAGTTTTCCAATAATATCATCACCAGCATTCCTTCAGTGTTGTCGGGCTAAACAAATGAACCAAGTAGGGACGAAGAACACGAAGAAAAATACTTTGTATTATTGATTTAAATACCTTCACGCTCTTCGTGCCTTTGTGGTTACAAAGGCTTTTAAAAACCCTGACTAGTACAGATGAGATTGCGGCTTAGTAGAATGGTTTTATTGGGTTGAATTTTTTGCTCACCACGAAGCACATGAAGAGCACGAAGTTTTTAAAACACAAAATATTTTTTGTTCGTTTTCTTCGTGCCTTCGTGGTTAATAAGGTTTTTAAAAAACCATGATTAGTGCAGAAGAGATTACAGCCTGGGTAGGTTCGGCGATGTGGGTGCTGGTGCGGATCACGGCATTAATCGCCTCCGCGCCTATTCTGGGTTCCAGAACCGTGCCCGCGAAAATTAAGCTGGGCATGGCGGTGGTATTGACCGTGGTGTTGTTACCCATTGTACCCAAAGCGCCGTTGGTCGATCCGCTCAGTAGCAGCGCGCTGC
>JASFLF010000102.1:0-8459 GCA_050118235.1 Gammaproteobacteria bacterium
AAATGGTATACCCCTCATCAGCTGTAACCGCGTAGGTTTCGAAGCGGATCCTTCCGGCCACAGCCAAGGCATCCAATTCTGGGGCAGCAGCTTTATTGCCGGACCTCAGGGCGAAATTCTGGCACAAGCGACCGTCGACCAGCCCACGACGCACACCACGACGCTCGATCTGGATCGCAGCGATCAGGTTCGCCGTATCTGGCCGTTTTTACGCGACCGGCGTATAGACGCTTATCACGATATCTTATTAAGATATCGTGATTAGCCTGTAGTTGCCGTCTATCTAACGGCAACTACAGGCTAGCGCTGTTCTCTCACGAATTATTCGGGTGATTGAGCAAATACCGGAGCATTCATCGGAACTTTTTGTTCAATTGGTTGACCGACAACGCGGGTGGTTTGCACGCCGCGCGGACTTTCAGCCGCTTCATATTGAACTTGTTGCCCTTCTTTCAAAGTCTTGAATCCAGAGCCGTCGATTGTGGAGTAATGCACGAAGACATCTTCACCCCCACCCTCTGGAACAATAAATCCGTAACCTTTAGCATTATTGAACCATTTCACTGTGCCTGACTGCATAATAATTCACCCCTATCCTTGTACAAAATCTACTAAAAAACAAATACACACAAACTCATAACAACGTTAAAATTGCCGGATTAACTTTGTATACAATGACTGCTTTTCTTGTGATTAGACTGACAACGCTGAAGCTTGAATCACAACACATCACTCATGCTGGAGGTTGCCATAGTCTAAAACGAAGATTAAAGTGCGTTGACTTTATGCGCAGCATGTACAACAACATTAATAAGCAACCAAGCAAACAATAGTCAATACTATTTAGCTTTGCAAATTTTTTATGCTCACAAATGAAATTTTTTACGGATATGTGCACTATCGCCAAATCTTTATCGAATAACCATAACAATATGCCGGAAAACTGGCACACTATACTCGAGTAAATGCGGTTATTCTAATGTTATCCAAAAGCCAAGAATTTCAATTGAGCAATGCTCAACATGATTTAATATAAGCAAAAACCTTATACAAGTATTATCATCATGTAAAAATAAGACTGAGTATAAATACCCCTAACCACTGCAACAGGAAGAAATCCATGATTGTCATTCTCAAACCTGATGTGAACCATGATGCACCGGAACTTAAAAGCTTATTACAACATTTTTCTCAATTGCCCCACATTGAAGCCCGGGTACATGAGGTACAAGGCCAATATCAAACACTCACGGAAATCTATCTAATCGGACAAACTTCCACTATCGCGCTGGAAAGCATTGAAGAGCTACCCGGTGTCGAACGGGTTATCCGCATCTCGGAAGAATATCGTGTGCTCGGCCGGCATGCCGACGATTCACGCACCATGTCGTTTGAATACAACGGCGTGGTATTCAGTCAGGACAATTTGAACATTTTTGCCGGTCTGTGCGCCGTAGATACCAAAGAGCACGTGGAAACCATGATGAAGGCGCTACAGGAAAACAATTTGGTATGCACCCGCATGGGAGCCTATAAACCCCGCACCAATCCTTATTCCTTTCAAGGCCACGGCGCCAAATGTTTGCCGTATGTATTCGAACTGGCTGGTAAATACGGTATTAAAGTCATCGCCATGGAAATCACTCATGAAACCCATCTGGATGAAATACGTCGCGCTTTGGAAACTTCGGGACATCCCACCGGCGTGATGCTGCAAATCGGCACCCGCAATACCCAAAATTTTGAATTGTTGAAAATCGTTGGCCGGCAAAAAATATTTCCCGTGTTATTAAAACGCGGTTTTGGCATTACCTTAGAGGAGTCGCTAAACGCCGCGGAATATATGGCCAGTGAAGGCAATTCCAAAATCGTTTTCGGTTTGCGGGGCATGAAAACCAACTATGGCGACCCGCACCGCAATCTGGTGGATTTTGCCCATATCCCGGTAGTGAAGCGGCTCACACGCATGCCGGTATGCATAGACCCCTCGCATTCCGTGGGAACGCGCGATCGCGCTGCAGACGGCATTTTGGATATATTTCACATCACTGCCCAAGGCATTATTGCCGGTGCCAACATGGTTTTAGTGGATTTTCACCCCGCACCCAGCCAGGCATTGGTGGACGGCGCCCAGGCGTTATTGTTAAAAGAGCTGCCGTTTTTCGTGCACGATATCCATATTGCCCGAGAAGCTTACCTAAAACGACGAGAATTGGTGAAAAATCCGGAGTATCTTTAGTACACTAGAGGTGTTTGCGAAATAATTTTTCGCAACCAGTTTAAAAATAACTTTCCACCTATAGCAGGAGAATCGTGATGAAACAAAACGTCGGGGGAATTGATAAAGTCATCCGTATCGTGATCGGTCTGGCATTAATCAGTTTGGTGTTCGTCGGACCGCAAACCCCTTGGGGCTGGGTTGGCTTACTCCCATTGGCTACTGCAGTCATTAATTTCTGCCCGCTGTATCCATTGATCGGATTCAGCAGCCGCAAAGCAAAAAGCGCATAACTGCTCATTGCACCCTATAAACTAACCTCTTGGCTTTGCGCTCGAATTGCCGAGAGGTTAGTCTTCTCATAAATTTTTCCTTGTCTCACCAAAAGCATTACTTTTTTCTGGTTTGGAAAAAAAACTCCAATAGCCGATTTGTATACATTTCGGCGTCCTGCCCTAAACTTATAGAGAAGCCAACGCAGCAGTTGGGACAAAGCATTTTTACTATCGAATCAACGGATTATTCATAAGATATCAAATTTCCTCCCCATAGTTGGACCACTGCGTCTCTGGCCCTTTTCAGGGCCAGTTTTTTTAACACTCCATCCACTATCAGGACTTTTTGAGTTGACGTATTCGCAACAGTTTCAATGCAATTAAAATCGGCCCAAGGCTATGCCAGAACAAATCAAATATATCGATGGGTCTGCTCAACTCCCCATTAAACAACATCTGGATTTTTTCCAGCAAATGGGGTTGCGGGTAAAACGGCGCCAAGGCGAGCGCAATCCCAAAAACCAAAACGGCTGCTAACGAAATATTGTCTAACAACTTCATATCATCTATTCCTAATATTTGTTGACGATCCAACCACTGAACCTACTTCTTATTGAATAACAGTAGGTTAATCCACAATTCTTCATCAATGGAAAGTGAAACAAGGAAAAAACTGCCACAAACAGGTATAATGCACCGCTGTCTTATGACTCGCAAAAGAGTTTTTAAGCCGTGAAATCACAAAATATCACCTTGTAGAAAGCTCGCTCATCACCAGAGAGCGCTGTGGGCTCTGTAAGCATTGATAATAACAAATAAAAATCAGTTATTTTAAAAATCGTTATAGGAATGTAGTTTCATGACTAACACCGGACACGATAAGTCGTTACGAGCACGTGTTAAATTGCTCGGCACGCTTTTGGGAGAAGTAATTCATACACAAGCGGGCGAAGATGTATTCCACGCCGTGGAGGCATTGCGCTTGGGTTATATCAACTTGAGAAAAAACGATGACGCAAAAGAACGTAAACGTTTAACCCATATCATCGAAAACCTGAATCCGCAGAAACTGGCGGAGGTAGTGCGCGCTTTTAACGCGTTTTTCAGCCTGGTCAACATCGCCGAAGAATCCCATCAACACTATTTACACCGCCAGGAAAGCATGGAAAACGGGCCGAATTGGCAAGGTTCCTTCGAAGTGGCACTGCAGGAATTGCGTGATAAAGAAGTCGGTGCGCAACAGCTGCAAGTATTGTTAGACCAATTGTTGTATACACCGGTGATTACCGCCCATCCCACCGAATCCAAGCGGCGCACTATTAGAGACGCCTTGCGACGCATTACCGTATTAAACAAGCATCTCAATGAAGATACCCTGACCAATTACGAATACGAAGATTGCTTGCAGCAACTGCGCGCGCAAATCCAGATTTTTTGGAAAACCGACGAAGTGCGCGCCAGCCGTCCCACGGTGATCGATGAGGTGCTGTATGGTTTGGACTATTTTGACGAATGTTTATTCGCCTCCGTACCGACTACTTATAGAAACTTCGAAAAAGCCATTGACAAAATCTATAACCCGAATGGCGAATTAAACGACCACCCCATCACCGTTCCCAGCTTTTTGAAATTCGGTTCATGGATTGGCGGCGACCGCGACGGCAATCCCAATGTCAAACCCGAAACCACGGTCATGGCGTTGCGGTTGCAGTCCAAAGCGGTTCTGACGGAATACGTCAAACGCATGAATGAGCTTGAAGGCACCATCACCCATTCCATTAATTTCTGCACACCCAACGAGGCTTTTCAGAAAAGCCTGGAAGCCGATAAAATCCATAGTGACGTAGCGTATAAAGATAAAGAAACCCAATACATCAATGAGCCTTACCGGCGCAAGCTGGCCATCATGCGGTTTCGGTTACGCCATAATTTGATGGCGATTAACGATCACCTGGAAGAGAAAACCGAACCCAGGAGCAAAGCGCTGTTACACCGCTACGTGAATGAAAAGGCGTTTCTCAAAGACTTATTCGTCATTCGCGACTCGTTAATCAGCCACGGCGACCAATTGGTTGCGGACGCCGAATTAAAAGACTTGATCCGCCTGGTGGAAAGTTTCGGTTTTTATTTGATGAAATTGGATGTGCGTCAGGAATCCACCCGTCACACGGAAGCCGTGGCCGAGTTGTTTCAACACCAGGGCATAGACTACAAAGTCCTGGATGAAGCGGCACGTTTGAATTTGCTGGCGCAAACCCTGGCCGAACCCCCGGCCACTATCGATGTTTCCAAACTTAGCGAGCCTACCCAGGAAACTCTGGCGGTACTGGATGTCATGGCGCAAATGCAACAGGAAATCAGTCCGCAGTGTTTCGGCAGCTATGTGATCTCCATGACCCATCAAGCCAGCCATATTATGGAAGTCATGGTGCTCGCCCACCGCGCGGGATTGGTCGGCAAAAACGATGACACCTGGTTCCGGTACATCGGAGTCAGCCCCTTGTTCGAAACCATCGAGGACCTGGCGCACATCGAACCGGTGATGTCGGCGCTGCTCGATAACCCCACTTATAAAGCGTTGTTAAAAGCCTCGGACAATTTGCAGGAAGTCATGTTGGGTTATTCGGATTCCTGTAAAGACGGCGGCATCGTGGCGGCGGCCTGGAATCTTTATCAAGCGCAAAAGAAAGTCACCGCTCTCACCAATTCCCGCGGCGTGGGCTGCCGTTTGTTCCACGGCCGTGGCGGCACCATAGGCCGCGGTGGCGGTCCGACCCACGATGCGATTTTGGCGCAACCCGAGGGTACGGTGCACGGACAAATCAAATTCACCGAACAAGGTGAAGTGTTGTCGTTTAAATACAGTAACGTGGAGAACTCCGTATTCGAACTGGGTATGGGGGTCACCGGTTTGATGCTTGCCAGCAGCAACCTGGTCAAACCCGACAAAGGGGAACAACCGTTTTTCGCAAAAACCATGAATGAACTGGCACAAACCGGCGAAGACACTTATCGCAAACTGACCGACGGCACGCCGGGATTTCTGGATTATTTTTATGAAGCCACGCCGGTCAATGAAATCGCGCTACTCAATATCGGCTCCAGACCGTCGCACCGTAAAAAATCGGACCGCTCCAAATCTTCGGTGCGAGCCATTGCGTGGGTATTTGGCTGGGCCCAATCCCGCCACACTTTGCCCGCATGGTACGGCATAGGCAGCGCCTTGGAAACCTGGCGGCAAAATGACCCGATTAAAACGGCCATGTTGCATAGAATGTACGAAGAATGGCCGTTTTTCCGATCCATGCTGAGCAACACCCAAATGGCCTTGTTCAAAGCCGAACCGCATATTGCCAAAGAATATTCCGAATTGTGCGCGGATCCCCTGGTGGGCGAAACCATACATAGCATGTTTTTCGACGAGTTCCAACGAACGGTATCACAAGTATTGCAAATCAGCGGCCACCATGGATTGCTGGAAGAAACCCCAACCCTGGCCTTGTCCCTGGGACGCCGCGATCCATATCTGGATCCCCTCAACCATATCCAGATTACATTGTTGAAGCGCTGCAGGGACGAATCCTTAACCGAGGAAGACCGCGAACTGTGGTTAAATCCGTTACTGCGGTCCATAAACGCCATTGCGGCGGGAATGAGAAATACGGGGTAGTCCCGTCCCGGTCTGTTATTCAACAGTAATGTTAACAGCTTCTGAATGCTCGGGTGTCATAGGCACCCGGGCCTGAATGCGATGTTTACCCGGGCTTAATGGCAATCGAGTGGAATAAGGATAGCCCACTACTTCATACGGCTCATCATCCACGTACCACACAATTTGTTCCACAGGGGGGTCAACGCTTGCACTCAACGCAATACTGTTGTTTTGCCCCGGTGCCTCCGGATTTCGCAGAATATGCAGATGGTTTTGTGGCGAGACTATGTCTACATGGACATGTAACGCTCGAGGCAGTATCGGCAGGGATTCCGCTGTACTATTCCGATTGATGTTTCTTAACGAAACCATCTGATTTTTCACGATCCAATCGGCGTAACGAGCCGGTAGATTCACCAATGTTTGCAGGCGTTTAAAACGGGCCGGCGTATCGGATGCCGCCGGCACGTTGGTGCGGGTGTCCACTACCAACCGTTGGTAGGAACTGTCAACCTCCCTAGGCACTTTATCCGCCGGAAGCCATTCCTGGAACGAAAAATCGCAGGACGCGCCTGCCAGCTTGCCACTGATACCACACACTTCCACTCCTACATAGTTATCCGGCGCCGGAAAGCGCAAATCCGCCAAACCGTGGCGCTGCTTGGCATGCAAGTGAAGCAATACCTGACGGGCCAGGTCGGCGGCGCTGCCGGCGCCATTCAGTTTGTACATGGGACGCGGCAAGGCGTGACCTACCCAAACACCGACGATATAGTCGTGCGAATAAGCCACTGTCCAGGCATCGCGATAGCCTTGTGACGTGCCTGTCTTCAATGCGACAGGAAAAGGGTATTCGGTGGTTCCCATACGCGGGAATGTGGGTAAGCGCGCGCTGGGGTCGGACAAAAACAGCGTAATCAACCGCGCCGTCGACGGCGAGACAAGCTGCTGCGTTAGGCTATTTTCTTCATCGTTCTCCCCCGGTGTTTGCTTCAGCCATTGCAATTCCCGATAACGGCCCTCGTTGGCCAGCATACTATAGGCTCGCACCACGTCTTCCAGGCGCACCGGCAAACTGCCCAGCGCCATGCCTTGACCGAAATGCACCGCCGGTAGTTCGTGTTGATGCAAATCCAGTTGACCAAACAAACCATAGGTCTCATCCAAGCCCACTTTATTGAGCACTCTAATGGCGGGGATATTACGCGAGTTACATAACGCCTGACGGGGCAACATCGGGCCGAGAAAGCGATTATCCGAGTTGCGAAAAGGATAGGTCTCCATGGGCAGATCGTCGATCACGGTATTGGCATTAATCGCCCCGCGCTCCAAGGCCAACGCATAGATAAACGGTTTTAGTACGCTGCCTGATGAACGCTTGATTTGGGTGTAGTCTATCGCACCATTGTTGGCATCATCGAAATAGTCGTCTGAACCGACCCAGGCCAATACTTGATTGCTGTGTTTGTCCAGCACAATCAGCCCCACATTGCCCGCGCCTTTGCCGCGCCACCCATCCAGCATTCGGCGACTGAGTTCCACAAAACTGTCTTGCAAACCCAGATCAATGCTGGATTGTACCAAAGGCGACGTTTGCTGCGGCTTTTTGTGCTGCAAGAATTGCTCGATTTTAAGAATAGCGTGCATGGCATTGCGCGGCCGTTGCTGGCGTTGCGGCAGTCGGATTCTGTGAATTTCCGCCACAGCCAGCGTCAGTTCGGCATCTGATATAACCTCATTGGCGTTCAGGATGTGCAACAAGCGCTCACCGCGGCGCACGGCCCGATAACGTCCCGCCGGCACAAACGGATTCATGCGGCTGGGAGACTGGGGAATGGCGGCGAGAAAGGCAATTTCCGCCCAGCTTAAGTCCTGCACCGGTTTATCCAGATAACGCCGGGCGGCATACGCGATGCCGTGAATGCGGTTTCCATAAGGCACCCAACGCAAATAGTTGTCCAATACCGCCTCGCGTCCATAACGCAGCGTCATGATCATCGCTGCCACGGTTTCAATAGTTTTGTTCACATAGCTACGCTCGGCAGGATGCTGCAATCGCACCAATTGCATGGCCAGAGTGGAAGCTCCGGAGATGCGCTCCTGATTCAACACGTTTTGCCATACAGCCCTGCCTATGGCGACGGGGTCTACGCCGGGGTGCACCCAAAAGCGCTGGTCTTCCAACGCCAGTGTCGCCGTGACTACGCGCGGTGGTAAAGACTCCAGCGGCCAAAATCCATAACCGGCATAGCCGGCGCTTTCCAGTTCGGCCATGAATGTTCCGTGACGGTCCGTCATCAACGAGCTGGGCAAG
>JASFLF010000103.1:0-8431 GCA_050118235.1 Gammaproteobacteria bacterium
GTGAATATAGGACGGGCACGTTAAATACTTTTAGGCGCGCGTGGCGGGCAACCGCTTCGTTTTTTTGTTTGTCCAGGCGCAATTGACTGGCTTTTATCACCCAGTCATTATCGCCTAACATGCAGGACGTGATCGAAGCGTCGCTTAAATAGATGCGCTGTTCGGCTGTCATTCGCACTTGAGCGGCCTCCCCGCGCAAGTGGTTCAACGGCAACCAAATTTGGGCGTTGTCTATTTGAGCGGTGTCGGTCCGAGCGCCATCAAGAACTCCGCCTTTACCGCTCAGGCTCATGCGCGCCTGATCACCGATAATCAACACATTATCCGCTTGCATGCGTATTCCGCCTTGGGCGGTCAATAAATCGCGGTTGCGCTGGTATTCCATTTCTTCGGCGTTGATGACAATGTTACCTTTGGTCACTTGCACATCGCCGGATAATTCAAATACTTCCATATCGGTCACAACGGCCTCATCCGCCAGTATGACGGTTTGCTGCATGTCTAACGGTATTTCTAAGCGGCTGTGTTGCGGCTGATAATTCAGCTCTGGAGGTACAAATTCGATGGGGCAGTAGCGCCACAACTGTTTGTATTCTTGTTGCGGTTGCGTCAGCGACTGAGCTACTGTGATACCTACAAAAATCATGTTAGCCGCTGTCAGGCAAGTCAGCGGCAAGTAAAAGCGCTTTATTTTATGCTTACAGGCGGCAATTAGTTCACTGGTATATCCGACTTGTGGGGAGGAAAGTGTTTGCATAAACCGGATTATTTGCCAATGCAAAAGCTGGAGAAAATCCTGCCCAACAAATCATCCGAGGTGAATTCACCGGTGATTTCCGACAAATGATGCTGCGCTTGTCGCAGATCTTCAGCCAACAATTCTCCGGCACCGCTGAGTAACTGCCGCTGGCCGCTTTTTATATGGACCAAAGCTTGCTGCAGCGCGTTCACATGACGACGGCGGGCCATAAACGCACCTTCGCCGGTTTGCTGAAATCCCACGCAGGCTTTTAAGTGCGCGCGCAACAATTCCATCCCGGATCCTTGTTTGGCGGACACATAAATTTCGCACTGGGACTCGGACTCCTGCCGCGTGGGGCTGGCGCCGGTAAGGTCTATTTTATTGTGCACAATAGTCAGGCCAGGCCCTGCGTGGCGTAATTTCTCCAAGAACTGTCGATCTTCCTGGGTTTGTCTTTGCTGATGATCGATTAAATATAAAATGCGGTCGGCTTGCTCGATTTCCTTCCAAGCCCGGCGTATGCCTTCTTGTTCCACTTGATCACCGCTGTCGCGCAATCCGGCGGTATCGATGATGTGAATGGGCAGGCCATCGATGTGAATTTGTTCACGCAGCACGTCGCGCGTGGTGCCGGGAATATCGGTAACAATCGCCGATTCCTTACCGGTCAATTGATTCAACAAAGTAGATTTGCCGACATTGGGTTTGCCGGCGATGACCACCGTCATGCCTTCGCGCATCAAACACCCTTGGGTGGCGGAGTCCAAGGTGGTTTTCACGGCAACCAACACTTGATTCAGTTGCATTGTTACTTGTTCGTCTTGCAGAAAATCAATTTCTTCTTCGGGAAAGTCTATGGCCGCTTCAACATACATGCGCAGTTGAACCAAAGCATCCAGTAGTTCATGCACTCGCTGGGAAAACGCCCCCTGTAAAGAGCGTAGCGCCAGGCGCGCGGCTTGTTGGGAAGCACTATCGATTAAATCGGCGATGGCTTCGGCTTGGGTTAGATCCAGTTTGTCGTTGAGAAACGCCCTTTGGGAGAATTCGCCCGGGCGGGCCAGGCGAGCACCAAAACTAACTACCGAATTAAGCAGCATGTCCATCACTACCGGTCCGCCGTGACCGTGCAGCTCCAACACATGCTCACCGGTAAAAGAATGCGGTGCCGGAAAATACAAGGCAATGCCCATATCGAGCACGCTGCCATCGGCTTGATAAAACGGCAAATACTCGGCATACCGCGGGGAGAGGGATTTTTTTACGATGTGCTGGGCAATGACCGGGCTTAGCGGCCCGGAAATTCTAATAATCCCTACGCCGCCTCGGCCAGGCGGTGTGGCCAGTGCTGCAATGGTATCGGCATCAAACGCATTGTCAGTATTTTCGCTCGCCATTGTCGCTCACAGGCAGCGCCTCACCGGTCAGGATTTCGCGGTTTGAGCTTCGATTTTGCGGGTGATGTACCATTGCTGCGCGATGGACAAAATGTTGTTAACCACCCAATACAAAACCAATCCCGAGGGAAAGAAAGCGAAAAACGCCGTGAACACGAATGGCAGCGCCATGAGGACTTTTTGTTGCACCGGATCCATGGGCGCAGGATTGAGTCTTTGCTGCACCCACATGCTGATACCCATGATTACCGGCAGCACGTAAAACGGATCTTTGGAAGACAAGTCATCCAACCAAAGAATAAAAGGCGCCTGGCGCAATTCCACGCTTTCCAACAATACCCAGTACAATGAGATGAATACCGGGATTTGCACTAACATGGGTAAACAGCCGCCAAGAGGATTGATCTTTTCTTTCTTATAGATATCCATCATGGCTTGGCTCATTTTCTGCCTATCGTTGCCATAGCGCTCGCGAAGCGCTTGAATTTTGGGCTGAAATTTGCGCAGGTTGGCCATGGAGCGATATGCCGCTTCTGACAGTTTGTAAAACAGCAGTTTGATAATCAGCGTCACGAAAATGATGGAAAAACCCCAGTTACCCACAAAACTATGGATTTTGGTTAACAACCAGAACACGGGTTCGGCCAGAATCGTGAGATAACCGTAGTCCACGGTCAGTTCCAGGTTGGGGGCCGCATCCACCAAGCGGGCGTGCTCTTTCGGTCCCACGTACAATTTGCTGCTGAATTCGCCTGTTTGTCCGACTGCCACTTTGGTTTCGGCGGTTTGCAAGCCTATAATATAGCGGCTGCCGCCCGTAACATTGCTGTAGAAATTGTTATATTGTTCCTGATCCGGAATCCAAGCGCCCAGGAAATAATGTTGTATCATGGCCACCCAGCCGCCTTGGGTGAAACTCTCTTCCGGTTTCCAGTCCGCCATGTCGTCAAATTTAACTTTGTGATAGCGGTTTTGCGGCGTTGACACTACTCCGCCGGTGTACGTGTATATAAATCGTTGGCTTTTGGAGAATTGGGTGCTTTGAAACTGGCGATATAGGCGCCCGGACCAGTCTTCGGTTGATCCATTGCTTAAACTCTCGTGCATATCGATAACATAACGATCACGGTGAAATGTGTAGGTTTTACGAAGGGTAATGCCACTGGGATCTTCATAGGTCAGAGTCACATCCAATGAATCGGCGCCGCTACCCAATTCGTAGGCGGTGGACTCAGCGTTGAATACGATGCGGTGATCGAAGGATTTTCCCGCGCTGCTCAACAACCCGGACTGAGCAATTAGTAAACGAGGTAAGCTGTCATTGAACAACATCACCGGCTTATCCGGGGTGTCTACGTGTTCGGGGTATTTCAACAATGCCGCTTTGCGGATATCACCGCCCATGGTGTCAATGACCACATCCAGCAAGTCGGTGCGCACATGAATGGCTTGTTGCGAGTTGATTGCTTGTGCCGTGGCCGGTGTCGCTGCTGTCGGTTGACCGGGCTCGGTAGTGGGAGTCTCGCCTGGGGCGGCCGGAGTAGTTGATGACGGCGTGCCTGGGGGAGTTTGGCTCTCAGCGGGTTGAGCGATTTGCCTCGGCGGTTGCGGCTTGGGGCCGTATTGTTCCTGCCAAGCGTTGTATAACAATAGAATGACTACAGACAGCGCGACAAATAAAATTAAACGTTGGTTTTCCATGGCGATGGTTGAGTGTATTTTATATTCTTGTTTATGACTTTTCGGATGGATCCGGTACCGGATCATAACCGCCGGGATGCCACGGATGACAACGGGAGATTCGCCTCAAGGCCAGTGCCGAGCCTTTCACAAAGCCGTGTCGCTCCACCGCAGTGAGAGCGTAATTGGAACAGCTGGGGTAAAAACGGCAATGGCTGCCAAAATAAGGACTAATGCAATAACGATAACAGCGGATGAGTAAAATCGTTAGCTTTTGCATCGTTGGGCTAATTTCAACCAGTGGTTATGAAGACTGTTAAACAACACGTCGTTGGTCATTGCCGCGGCTCGATTTTGGCATAACACGACAATATCCAATCCCATTACATATTCTTTATGATGGCGAAAACTTTCGCGAACAATCCGCTTCATCCGATTACGGTCTGAAGCATGTGGTATTTTCTTTTTTGTAATCGCCAGCCCCAGGCGAGGATATTGCCGATGATTGGATTTTGCTAATACCGTCCAATAGGCGTCTGATGATTTGCATTGTGTGGCGGTAAAGACGCTGACATAGTCTTGGCTCTGCAATAAACGCTCAAGGCGCGGAAAACCCTTTTGCAAGGCCATAACGAAACAACAATCATCGGTTCATCGGCGCTGACGAATCAGGGACGAATTTTAACACGAATAGTCGTAAATACGACTCCAAGATGCACTCTAAAACAGCGTTTTTTTCGGAGTGATCCTACGGCGTTAACCGTTTACGACCTTTGGCGCGTCGAGCGTTGATTATCGCGCGACCATTTTTGGTCGCCATACGAGCTCGAAAGCCATGGGTGCGTTTGCGGTGTAAATTGCTGGGTTGATAAGTTCTTTTCATAGCGGTTACCGTATTAAAAATGTCTCTTAAGAGATGTAATAAAAGCGGCGTAGAATACTGCGAAGCACAACGATCCGTCAAGGTAAAAAATCCAAAAAATTTTCCACTCCCCGGTAGATAACTTTGAAAATCGGGTATAGACTTCTTGGTCCTTCGTCGCGAAAAAGTACCTCTTCGCCGGGTGTGTCAACACCAGGGTGGGCAGGCCGGTTTGGCCTGGTAATTCGCAATTATAAGTCGGAATCACATTTTCAGAAATAAAAAAGTTACTGGGGGACTATGGTGGATACATGGCAAAAGTGTTTGGACCGCCTGGAAGGGGAGTTATCCGCGCAGCAGTTCAACACATGGATACGGCCACTGCAAGTCATAGAAGACGAACACACTATGCGTTTGTTGGCGCCGAACCGTTTTGTGCTGGATTGGGTAAACAATCGCTTTTTGGAAAAAATCAATAAAATCGTCGCCGCCGATAAAGGCTTGACCAGCGGTTTTCAAGTGCGTTTGGAAATCGGCAGCAGCGGCGCTGCGTGTGATATAGCGCCGACACCAGTCCCTAGTCTTGTCAATCAAGCAGTGACCCGACCCGTGCTGCGCAGCCCCGGCAGAACCAGCGACATTGGGCACATTAGTAACTTGAATCCGGAAAACACCTTCGACAGTTTCGTCGAAGGCAAATCCAACCAACTGGCCCGTGCCGCCGCCGTCCAAGTAGCCGAAAACGAAGGCCAGGCGTACAATCCCTTGTTCATCCAAGGGGGTGTCGGCCTGGGAAAGACCCATTTGATGCACGCCATAGGCAACCGCATATTGGACCGCGATCCCAACGCCAGAGTGGTGTATTTGCATTCCGAGCGTTTCGTACAAGACATGGTCAAGGCGTTACAACACAACGCCATCAATGATTTCAAACGCTATTATCGATCGGTCAATGCGCTGTTGATTGACGATATCCAATTCTTTGCCGGTAAGGAACGCTCCCAGGAAGAGTTTTTTCACACCTTTAACGCTTTATTAGAGGGGCAGCAGCGCATTGTGTTGACTTGCGACCGCTATCCCAAGGAAGTCACCGGCTTGGAAGAACGATTGAAATCGCGATTTGGTTGGGGTCTGACCGTTGCCATAGAACCACCGGAACTGGAAACGAGGGTGGCTATTCTGATGAAAAAGGCCACCCAAATGGGCATGGATATTCCGCAGGAAGTGGCGTTTTTCGTCGCCAAGCGCATTCAGTCCAACATCCGGGAATTGGAGGGAGCCTTGCGTCGGGTAGTGGCCAACGCAAAATTTACCGGTCACCCCATTACCTTGGATTTCACCAAAGAGGCCTTGAAAGATTTACTGGCCCTGCAGGACAAGTTGGTCACTATTGAAAACATCCAAAAAACCGTGGCCGAATACTATAAAATTCGCGTGTCTGAGCTGCTGTCTAAAAAACGTAACCGTTCAGTGGCACGGCCACGTCAAGTGGCCATGACTTTGGCCAAAGAATTGACCAATCACAGTTTGCCGGAAATTGGCGATGCCTTTGGCGGCAGGGATCATACCACGGTGTTGCACGCATGCCGTAAAATCGCTGATCTTCGTATTAGCGAAGCCAGGATCAAAGAGGATTATTCAAACCTGTTAAGAACCCTAACGTCTTAATGTGTATTAGCTGTGGATAAAACGGCTGAAGACAAATAACGGCAAACCACGAACAGTTTATCCACAGGCCGTACAGATGCAATCAGATCCATTATTCAGAACTTATCAACTTTATAACTATATGAAAATAAAAGAAAAAAATGAGATATCCACAGATTGGCCAATGACTATATATAATAGTAGTAGTATTTTTTAAATAATATCTTTAAATATAAAGACCGAAGGGCAGGATCATAACCATGAAGTTCAGTATAGCCAGAGACGCGTTAGTCAAACCTTTGCAGCACATTGTCGGCGTAGTAGAACGCCGCCAAACCCTTCCTGTGTTATCCAATGTGTTGTTGGCATGTGAAAATGATCAATTGATATTAACCACCACAGATACTGAAATTGAGATGGTGGCAAGAGCCAGCATTGATTCGGTGGAAGCGGGAAGAACCACTGTCCCGGCACGAAAGTTTTACGATATCTGTCGCGCCTTACCGGAAGATGCCCAAGTGGATTTTGTATTGGACGCCGAGAAGCAACGCGCGCTCATTCGTTCCGGTAAAAGCCGGTTTAATTTGTCCACTTTGCCAGCGGATGATTTTCCCAATCTGCAAAGTATCGAGCCGGACTTTACGTTCAACATTCAACAAGACCAGCTAAAAAGTCTCATTGAAAAAACCCAATTTGCCATGGCACAACAAGACGTGCGGTTTTATTTAAACGGATTGTTATTGGAAGTCAGTGATAACAAAGTATGTACCGTGGCCACTGACGGACACCGTTTGGCCTATAGTGAATCCGATCAAGACGTGCACCCCGAAAAAGTGTTGCAAGTGATTTTACCTCGAAAAGGCGTTACCGAATTGGCCAAAGTGCTGGAAGACAATCAAGCGGGTATTCAAATCGAACTCAGCAGCAATCATCTAAGAATTGGCCATCCGGAAATCACGTTCACTTCAAAATTGATCGACGGCAAGTTTCCCGATTACAAACGGGTCATTCCCCCGGAAACCGGTTACGAAGTCACAGCGGATCGGGTGTTGTTAAAGCAAGCCTTGAGCCGGGCCTCGATTTTATCCAATGAAAAATATCGCGGCATTCGTTTGGCCATCAAACCCGGTACCTTGCAGGCACAAGCACATAATCCGGAAATGGAAGAAGCTGAAGAAGAAATCGAAGTGGATTACAATGGCGAGGAAATCGTGGTGGGTTTTAACGTGACCTATTTAATCGATGCCATCAACGCCATACCCACGGATAAAACCAAACTGATTTTTAACGATGTCAACAGCAGTTGTCTGGTATTGGCGGATGGCGACATCAGCGACAGTAAATATGTGGTCATGCCCATGCGGCTGTAGTGATCCCATTTAAACTCATCAACCACAACACACAACGCGCCACTAATAAGCAGTCTCCCTATCCGGTAATGCATCTCTCAAAGTTGATTGTCTCCCGATTTAGAAACATCAACCTTGCGGAGCTCCTCTTTTCCCCACGTGTAAATGTGATCGCCGGCGACAATGGCAGTGGTAAGACTAGCTTGCTGGAAGCTGTCTATTATTTGGGTCACGCGAAATCTTTTCGTACGCCTCACGCCACTCAGTTAATTACTCATCATGAGGACGAGTTTGTGCTATATGGTGAACTCAATCCTTTCCAAAGCATCGGGATAAAACGGAGCAAAACCTCAGAACAAATCAAACTCGCCAAACAGTTCTGTCAAAAGAAATCTGAATTGGCGAATGCGTTGCCCATACAAATCATCAATCCGGACGTGCACAAAATTTTGGAAGACTCACCACGTTATCGGCGTCGTTTTTTAGATTGGGGTGTGTTCCACGTGGAACATTCTTATTGGGACCAATGGAGACAATATCAAACCATATTGAAACAGCGTAACGCGGCGTTAAAAAAACATTGGGATAAAAAGTTGGTCGATTTGTGGAATGAGGAACTCACTTCCACAGTGGCCGCGATTACCAAAATCAAGACCACCTATGTGGCAGCATTGCAAACAGAGCTGAAAAGCATTCCCCATGAATTAACTGATTTGAATATAGCCTACCAGCGGGGATGGCCGGAGGCACTTAC
>JASFLF010000104.1:0-8394 GCA_050118235.1 Gammaproteobacteria bacterium
ACCGCTCTCGCACATCCTTGTGCTACGCGGCACCGGTATTTCCCTATACATTGACCGCTCTCGCACATCCTTGTGCTACGCGGCACCGGTATTTCCCTATACATTGACCGCTCTCGCACATCCCTGTGCTACGCGGCACCGCCACGTATCACCTAAGTAGTACCGGGTCGCGGTCAATTGATGAATCCTAGATTATAGGTTGACGGCGGAAGTATCTCTGCCAAATATTTACATTTTAAGAGTGCACTAGTTTTCAAATCCCCCATGACCGTTGTGTTATAGTACGACACTCACGTTGATACCGCATATTTATGGAGCCCTGGATGCAAAATAACAATATTTCGGTGATTCGCTATATTGCACTGTTTTCAGCGGTTTATGCGGGGCTGATGTTGTTGCTCAATGCAGTTGTTTACGGTTTTAACATCGATATCGGCTCATCGGCAAACATAGCCATGCTTCTTGGCGCTGCATACGGCGCGATAATCAAGTTTGTCTCCGATCAAAAACGAACGCCTAGCCAATCAGAGAAGCGGAAATTAATCTGGGGAAGTATATTGTCTTCGTTTGCTGTCTCCCTGGTGATTGTCGCAACGGTGTTGATCTCTATGGCGAGCCCTTCAGTATGGGGGGAACTGAAACAACTATTGCACCAAGTATCAATACCTGTATGGTTAGGGATTTTTTTACTGGTCACGCTGTTGTACTACGCCGTTCTAAACTTCATATATGGGTGGGGAGCGAAACAGTTGGCTAAAAAACTTCCTGTCGGCACTAGCGCACCTCGACAATAGATCAAAGCGAGAGTTAACAAGCCTCGCTTTTTTTCACCGCAATTAATCCAAATATCACATCACATTGAATGCGGCATCTAGAGTGGTATTTTTTAGAGTCGCGTGCAGTTTTTTCTAGCCGGAGCATTCCCATCAACACCAAGCTATTCCCGGTTCGGTATCGTAAAATAAAATGTTGCACCTTTATCGATTTCACCTTCAGCCCACACTTCCCCTCCATGACGCTGGATGATACGCTGGACGGATGCCAGCCCAATACCCGTACCGGGAAACTCAGCTGCTTCATGCAACCGTTGGAAGGCGCCAAAAAGATTATTTTTGTAATCCATACTAAAACCTGCACCGTTGTCGCGAACGTAATAGACTAGCTTTCCTCCCTCGCTGAGAGAACCAACCTCGATTTTAGCGATGGCGGTCTGCGCGGTAAACTTCCAGGCGTTATCCAACAGGTTCTCCAACACCACACGCAGCAATCCTGCATCACCTGTTACGACTAGATTGTCCTCAATTTGGCACTCCACCTCTCTCGCGGAATAACCGTGTTGCAGGTGTTCGACAACCTCCCTCGCTATTGCAGACAGATTCACCGTTTCTTGCTTGAATTCAATACTAGAAACGCGGGAAAGATTCAACAGGTCGTCGATCAATCTATCCATACGGTGTACACTATCGCGTATACGTTCTAAATAATTCCGTGCTTGAGCGTCTAGCGAGTCGGTATATTCCTCCATTAGCACATGACAAAATCCACTTACACTACGCAACGGTGCGCGTAAATCGTGTGAAACCGTGTAACTAAACGCTTCCAATTCTTTATTGGATATTTTCAACTGGGCGGTACGGCTGGCCACCAGTTCTTCCAAACTTTCGCGATATAATTGCAACTCTTGCTCTGACAGTTTGCGTTCGGTGATATCGCTAACCAATTCGAAAAACCCACTGAAGTCGCTTTCTTCATCGTTGTGTGGTATGTACTTAGCCTGAATATATCGCTCCGAGCCATCATCAACGGGCAGCAGTGCCTCAAAAGTTACAGCCTCGCCTTGCAGTGCCCTGTCAATGTACGGCCGGATTATCTCGAACGCCCTTTCGCCAACAATATCACGAACATATTTGCCGTTGATTTCGGCTTGGGAAATGTGGTACCAGTCTTCGTACGTTTTGTTGACGTACTGATATCGATACTCATTATCGATATGCGATATCAATACCGGCATGGCGTCGGTGATAAGCTGCATATATTCTTTTTGTTGTTGGAGTTCATGCAGTTTCTTATCTAATTTTTTCGTAAGCACCTCTGTGTGCATGTGCTCTATCACCCTATCAGACTTAGCAGGCTTGTCCGGCACTTTTAATTCATGCTTTTGATGCTCTGATAACACTTCCTCGATGATCTGTATAAACTTGGCGGGATCTTCCGGTTTAATTATGAACCGAGAGGCGCCTAATGATAGTGCGAATCGTTTGTCCTCAGGACCAGTATAGGTTGCGGTATAGAAAATAAATGGCAAGTTTCTAAGTGACGGGTCTCGCTTCACCTGGCGGCACAATTCAAATCCGTCCATCTCCGGCATAAGAATATCTGAAACAAAGAGATCCGGAGGCGACTTGCGCGCTTTCGCTATCGCTTCTACCCCGTTGACAGCCGAATCTACTTCATAGCCATGTACCCGAAGTTGATCCTCAAGCAGCAACCTTGCGTCCTCAGTGTCTTCCACAATTAGAATGTTCATGGTTTGTCCCTAATAGCCTGGCGAATTTGTTCAAACACCTGGGTTGGATCTATTGGCTTTTCTACGTATGCATCACAACCGGCGTTCAGTAGTTTTTCTTTGTCACCAGCCATGGCGTAGGAAGTCATGGCGATTACCGGTATTGCTCGGGTATCGTTGCTGTTGCGAATATTATCCAGCACCTCGAACCCACTCATGTCAGGCAACTGGATATCCAAAATAATGAAATCAGGTTGATTCTCCTCGGCCATCTGAAAACCTAACATACCGGTTTCCGCATGCAGGGTTGCGTACCCGTTCAACTCAAGGATATCGCGAATCAATATCAAATTGTCCGGATTGTCTTCTATTATTAGCGCTGTTTTCATTTTTTTTCAAATTTCTAAAATTGTTATAGTCGTTGTTGCGGCGGCAACTTGCTGGGTATTTGTATCCAAAACTCACTACCACCACCGGGACTACTTTCTACGCCTACCTCGCCGTGTAACAGCTCCCTTGCGATTTTTCTGGTAAGATACAATCCCAGGCCGGTTCCGCCGGCTTTGACGCGCAGGTGTGAGTCTATTCGTTCAAATGGTTCAAACAGCTTGTGCATATCATCCTCTTTGATACCAATGCCGGTATCTCTTACGCTAAGTTTAATCGCTCCTGAATTTTGCTCGGCAATTACTGCGATACCTCCCCGTTCGGAGTATTTCACCGCGTTGCTGAGAAAATTGAGCAGGCATTGCATCAGTCGTCTACGGTCCGTATGCACCGATATTTCCCCTGGCACATCAACCGTGATCGTGAGGTTCTTGTTCTCCGCCTGATGGCGCATGGCTTTGACGGCTTCGAAAATCATTTCATTAAGCGAGAAGTCCGAAGCGATAATGTCGATTCGGCCGGATTCAATTTTCGAGAGATCAATGATGTCAGTGATGAGAGCCAGCAGGTGGCGGCCGGAGTGATTGATCCGCGAGACATAATCACTGTATTTTTCATTGAGCGCTCCAAATGCCTCTTGCATCATCATGCCGGAAAAACCAATGATGGAATTGAGCGGGGTGCGCAATTCATGGGAAACTGATGCGATAAACATGGACTTAAGGCGATCGAGTTCTTGCAGCTTTTCGTTGGCCTGGACCAATTCGCGAGTGCGTTCATCCACTTTTAATTCGAGGTCATCGTGCGCTCGCTGCAGCGCGGCTTCGCTGCGTTTACGTTCGCTGATGTCCCTGAGGCTTACCACTCTTACCTTATAACCTCCCAAATCGATGTTTCTTGCGTGAATTTCCACCGGCATGCAGGTCCCGCGTTTTGTCACTATATCAATTTCATAGGGAGCCACCACGCCAGTGGACATGTTATCGAGCACTGTTTGCCTTGACTCTGGAGACACAAATTCCAAGATATTTCGGCCAATAAGCTCCTTAGGCTGGTAACCGGTGGTTTGCATCGCGGCCGGGTTAACATCCAGGATTTTCCCATTGTCATGAAAAAAAACCATCTCGAAGGTGGCGTGAAAAAATTGTGATAGTCGTTTTTCACTTTCTCGCTGTGCGTCTTCTATTCGTTGACGCTCAACGGCTTCGCGTTCCAGCTGCAAATTTTTTTGGGAAAGCTCCGCTGTCCTTCGTCTCACCTGGATGCGAAATATACTGCTTAGTGCAACAAATACCAGCAACAATCCCGCCGTACCCTCGGCAATCCAAATCCAGTAACGAGGAAATTCTGCAACTTCGATTTCTATCCATTTCTTGCTGATAGCGAGACGTTTTTGTGGCGGAATATTTTTCAACGCTTTATTGAGGATGCTAACCAGTTGAGGCCAGTCCTTGCGTATCGCAAAACAATGGCCTTCACTTTTAAATTCTGTAGGGGCGGCGATTTTCAGATTGGCAAAGTTATATTTACGAATCATATAGGAAGCGGTTGCCGTATCACCAACAAACGCGTCCGCCTTCCCTGTGGATACTGCAGCTAATCCATTATGGATAGTGTCCACAGTAACCAGGTCTACTTGCGGATAATTGGTCTGCACAAGTTCATGCGTAACGTAGTCTTTTACGACAACCACCTTTTTATCTGTCAAACTTTCCAATCCCGCTATGAGCGGAAAATCATCGCGAGTAAAGATCACAAAGGGATATTTAAAATAGGGATCGGTAAAATTGAGATATTTTTTTCTGTCCACGGTTGGGGTGATTGCCGCAAAAACATCAACCCCGCCCCTTTTGGCCTGCTCCATAGCATCACTCCAGGAAAGCCCCGGCACGACACGCATTGTGATACCCAGGCGTTCGTTCAACAATTCTACATAATCGGCCGCTATCCCGGAGTAGTTACCCTGTTCGTCTATAAATTCAACCGGGGCGAACTCCGGATCTACTGCTAGACGCATTTCTCTATGATCAGCAAGCCATTGGTTTTCGGCCTGAGTCAACAGAAGCTCGGTAGCTTTCTGAGGTTTTGTTTCACTAGTATAGATTGGAATCCACTTGCGAAAGATTGAGAGATTCTCATCTTCTGAGATTGAGTCCAAGGCTTTGTCAAGAATAGTGACCAATTCCGGCCAATCTTTGCGAACCGCAAAGCGCTGGCCATCGCCTTGCATCTCATAGCCGGCGGCCACCTTAAGATTACTGATTCCATGTTTGCTGATCAGATAAGTATTGACGCCGACCACCCCAACATAGGCGTCTGCCAAACCACCCGATACTGCGGTTAATCCCTCCAGCGGAGTCTTGACAGAATATTGTTGTATGTCGGGAAATTTCTTTTTTATGTGCTGCGATGAGGAGTACCCTTCAACCAAGGCAACCCGCTTTCCGGTAAGATCCTCGGGGCTGTTGATATTCTCCTCGTCACTGCGCGATATAATCACCAGCGGCGTTGGTATGTAACTGCTTGTAAAGGCGAGAAATTGCTCCCGCTCCGGTGTTTGAACTGCGGTGGCAATAAGATCCACCGAATGATTTTTTGCTCCCGCCAGGATTTGCGGCCAGCTGAGCGCGGGCACAATCTCAAATCGTACCCCCAGCATTTGCGTAATCTTCGTCATATAGTCAACGGCCACTCCCTGATAAATACCATCCGGTGACCTGAAGCTATACGGGGCGTAAGCGGGATCGACGCCCACCCTTATTACCGGATGGGTGGCCAACCACGCTTTTTCTTTATGAGTGAACTCTATAGGTGTCTTAGATGGATTTGACGCAAAAACCAACCCTATCTGCCCGAGAAGAACGCAAATGGCGGTAAATCCAATGTGCCAGCCTGGCTTTCCTTTATAGCGTTCGATAGCCATTGCGTTTCCTCCCTTGCCTCCCCCTACAAAGGGCGTTTGCACCATACTATATATAATAGTCAAGATATTTATTTTGGCCTACTTTGAATTCACAACCCGCCGACTATATTGAAGTGTGTTAGCGGTGAAACAGAATTTTCTTGGACGAAAACTATGAGGAGAAAGCCCAAAATCACCATGGGCACAAGGTGCCATTCGCACCAGACAAACGGCTCATCAAAAAAGAATGCCAATCCAAATAAAAAGACTTTCACCAGCCCGAACGCGGTGACTCTAATGCGATTCGTAAGATCCCTTATTGAGAATGTAGACTTTTTGTCAGTTCGTAGAATTCACATCGGCTGTTATTTTGAATGGGGTAGCAGGTTAACTAAGCAACAACTGAAAACACGACACCCAAATTCGCCAGGCATTTTTAACGACCATGTTCTTGAACGCTATTTTGAAATTTTTTTCTAGCGCCTTTTTTTAAATTCAGGTTATACGCTGATTGCCGCCACATGGTACACTCCGTAAAATATCTTTGGGGGCTAATGCGTATAAAATGGCCGGTTTGATAAGATTATGACTCCAATTGTGAATTTGACAAAACCTAAAGCGCCTCTTGCCAGAGGTGATCTCTCCCTGATGGGTTCGCTGTATCCCTCGGATCATTGCGCGTTATTGTTCGCCACATTGAAGGCCACAATAAACTGGAACAAGGATTACTGTATTGTTTTCGGGCGCCGATTCGACATACCGCGCTTACAAGCCTGGTATGCGGATGAAGGCATTCAATACAGTTATTCCAACAATCTGCTTCAAACTCAGCCTTGGATCGAATCACTTCTGGCAATTCGGCGTGATGTACAACATAAGACACAACACGATTTCAATTCGGTGCTTGTCACTTTTTATCGCGATGGAGCCGATCATGTCGGCTGGCATGCCGATGATGAAGATGAGCTCGGCCCGGATCCGGTTATCGCCTCGCTTAGTTTCGGTGCAACACGACAATTTCAATTTCGCCACAAGACCGACAATACCACCGAAAGCATTTACTTGAGTGCTGGTAACTTGCTACTCATGCGGCCTGCGTTCCAGATAAACTGGGAGCATCGCGTTCCCAGCGAACCCGCTGTCAACGAACCGCGCATCAATCTCACCTTTCGAAAAGTCGAGCCGCCACGTTAGCCACTCACGCTTTCCTCCTCCCTACATTTTGCGGTATTTAGAATAATTTATTTGTTCTAAACACTACAATTTTCCAAGCTGCGGTCGTAATCCCATATTGAGCAAAATGCATGACTAAAATATTTACCGCTTAAACTTCAATGTGTTAGTGACGCTTCGAGCGTTAGCGTCCTCTCTATAAAACCAATATTGTAAAACTTGGTAGCATTCTTGCTCTGTTGCTTAAGAGCATCAAGTACAACAATGGCTCATTAAACACAACGATGGCAATGGAGCAATTATGTTTGAGCATAAAAATCTAGATGGGCAATGGAATCGAGTTCTATCCAGCAGCGATTCTTTCTTGAGTAGTGAAATATTGGAAATACGCGACAACGTCAGCCCGAATTGCAAACCGGAAACCAGCAGTCGTAAACAGTATGGCGTAATTGGTGAACAATTGGTTGAGCGTTGTTTACCGCCTGTTACAAGCGGTGATTGTTGGCCTCATGACGCTTTTGGTGTTTCCTGGTGGACTCGGGTGAACAATCCACCCCACATGGGTATTATCGCTGAATTCAATGAATCTCAGGGCGGTAAACATCGTATACCATTGGATAAAGAACAAAATGTGGTGGCTTATGCCGCTTCAGGGGAAAAAGTGTTGTTAAAGCAGGGACAGTATATGGTGACCCGCAGCAAAGACAATAAGGAAATTACCGGGGACAGTTGGGCCGAAACTCGGCGAGCTTATTACGAGGACGCTTAACTCACGAAACAACTCGTAAGCAGCACAGTGTCGCAAAACAATGTGATGATGAGTGCAAACCCGGTGTTGGACCAAACACAAATCGATCAACTTTCGACGCTGTGCTTCATTAATAGAATTGACAGCCACCTGAAGATCGTTTCCAGCGTTAAGGTTTTCACTACCGTAGACGGCACCTTCCGTATCCTTTTGGTTTTGGAGATTTTTTATGACGAAGAAAAAATTGATGAGCTGAGTTTCAATTTACATAATTATGACTATGAAGACATCGTACACACCGCTAGAAACATTCGCTCCAATGAATTTATTCTCCAGGAAGTCGATAATCTACTAGCAGGAAATATTGAATAAGCACTTCACCGGAGCATTCCGCTCACCGGCGACGATTGCCGCATTAATCGGCACTCAAAGGTTATCGTTGTGGCGGCAAGCATCGCATACCGATTCACACACGATGAGCCAACCAAAATAGTGAATAAAGCGCCCATGGCCGAATTTTCTACAGCTCATACCAGTGCGATTAATGCGCGGCTCGGCGATGAATCGACACAATTTTTGAACCCGAAGGAATTAGAAAATGCCGGATTAGACGAAGTTCAACCAATGGAGAACAACGGCGACGAATTGGCAATTAGCGAAGCGGACCACAGCCCTGAC